>JAHJUV010000056.1 GCA_018828825.1 Planctomycetota bacterium
ACCCGCCCGCGGAGTTTTCCGCATTGGCGATAACACAGTCGATATCATGCTGCTTTACGATTGCAGCGAGATTGTTGGCCACGATTTTTTTGCCCGGCCTTCCGACAATATCACCGATACATAAAATATTCAGCTTCATTTTTTACCTTGCGTATTCAATGCAACGAACTTCACGCAGCAGAGTAACCTTTATTTCGCCCGGATAGGTCAGTTCATCTTCGATTTTCTTGGCGATATCACGGGCCATTTTTGTGGCGATGTCATCGTCGATGTTCTGAGCGTTGACAATTACGCGTATTTCCCTGCCGGCCTGGATTGCGTAGCAATTTTCAACTCCGGTAAACTGATTTGCAATCTCTTCGAGTTTTTCAAGTCTCTTGATATATCTTTCAAGTGTCTCGCGTCTGGCTCCCGGCCGTGATGCGCTGATGGCATCGGCAGCGGCAACAAGCGGCGTATAAGGATTGTCCGCAGGGATGTCCCCGTGATGGGCCGCGACGGCGTTAAGTATTATTGATGACTCGTTGAATCTTTTCAGATAATTGGCGCCAATCTCAGGGTGTCCGCCTTCTATTTCGTGGTCCATCGCTTTGCCTATGTCGTGCAGGAATCCTGCTCTTCTTGCGATTGAGCCGTCAAGCCCGAGTTCATCGGCCATTACCTGTGCCAGAAATGCTACTTCAACGCTGTGTCTTAATACGTTCTGTCCGTAGCTTGTTCTGTAATTCAGCGTTCCTATTTCCATAAGGATTTTATTGTTAAGCCCTCGTACGTCAACCTCAACCGAGGCTTCTTTGCCGACCTGCATAACTTTCTGTATGACGTCTTTTTTGGTCTGCGCCACAAGCTCTTCGATTCTGCTCGGATGTATTCTGCCGTCCTGTATGAGTTTTTCCATAGATTGTCTGGCGACTTCCCTTCTTATTGGATTAAAGCCGCTGATAACGATGACGCCCGGCGTGTCATCAACAATTACATCGACGCCGGTTGCTTTTTCGAATGAGCGGATATTCCTGCCTTCTCTTCCGATGATTCTGCCTTTCATATCATCGCTTGGAATATCGATAGTCGAGACCGTAACCTCGCAGGTCTGGTCGGCGGCATATCTCTGGATGGCGGAGCTTATGATTTCCCTGCTCTTTTCCTCGGCAGCTTCGTTCATCTCTTCCATTTTCCGCTGGATTATGGAATTCATTTCGTGCTCGCATTCATCTTCGAGTTTTTTCAGCAGAAGCTGTTTCGCATCTTCGGCACTCATAGCAGAGATTTTCAAAAGCTGGTTTTTCTGCTGAGCTATGATATTGCCGATTTCCTTTTCCCGCTCATCAGTCTGATGGGCGCGGTTTTTGAGGTTATTTTCCGACTGCTGTAAAGCTTTTTCCCGCTGTACGAGCAGTTCGTTCTGCCTGTCGATGGCGTCTTCGTGCTTGGTTAACCGCCGTTCGGCCTCGCGAAGCTCCGATTTGGCCTGGTTGATTTCAGTGGTAATTTCCTCTTTTTTCTTTAGGGTTTCCGCAGTTGCCTCAAGACGTGCAGTCTTGATAATGTTTTCAGCCTCTTTTTTCGCGTTTTCAATCTGACTCTGGAGGCTTTGTTTCAGATTATTTGTTTTTATTGTGGAGATAATTTTGCTGATAACAATCGCCAGTATTGCTCCGACTATTGCCGATGCTATAGCGATTATCGCAGTGATGTCGATTCCCGCCTGAGCTAACGTAAACATTTTTTGTGCCTTTCACGTAAAATATCGTTCACAGTTTGTTAGCGGGTAACGAAGATATAGCAGCACACTGCTACAAAAGAGATGATGAGAACAGAAATCCTTTTCTTAGTTTTTAGACAAGTTGGCAGACCTCAACTAAAAGGTTTTATAAGAACCCTTCTTTCGTGGTCTCTTTTCACCGTGTTGGTCCTTGAAATAGTAACCATACTTTTAAAACAACTCGTTTTTTTGTAAGAATTTCTTTTCTCTTTATTCACCGCTTTTCCGCTGATTACGACTTGAGAAAAACCTCTATCGCCGTCTCTACGGCATTACGGTGCTTTTGTAACATTTACTTCATTTTGAGCTTTACGCTCAGCTTATCTCGTTATCCGCCGCAAACTACACAGTTTGCAATGCTTCAAACAGCTATATCATACTTACTTCCTGACCGCTAATCAAGTCTAATTATCCGGCGCCGAATAGGTGTATTTTTCACAAGCCCTTTGTTTGCAAGCTGTTATAAAAACATTTTTTAATTTTAATGGCCGAAAATAAAAATCCCGCACTTAAGAACCCTAAATGCGGGATTTTTTGTTGGTTCAGCTTATAGCTGGTTTTTATTCGATTTCGAGCACGACGCGGAATCCAATGATTGACTGATTGATTTTAGGCCAACGGTGGTTTCTGTCGGCTGAACGACACTTATATGCCTTTTCGTTCCAGGCTCCACCTCGTATTACGTGTCCACTATTGCTTTTTTGGGGTCCTTTGGGATCGACTAACGGAGATATCTTGTAGTAATTCTTGTCGTAGAGGTCGCTGCACCATTCCCATACGTTGCCATGCATATCATACAACCCAAAGGCATTAGGCCGATAGGCCCCGACATTGTTTGTTCTTTTAAGATATTCACCTGCGACACCGTCGGCATAAGGGGTTTTGGCCTTATAATTAGCAAGACTTGAATCGAGCGTTGTCCCGACATTGAACGCGGTTGTTGTTCCTGCCCTGCACGCGTATTCCCACTCAGCCTCTGTAGGCAGTCGGAATTTCAGCCCTGTCTTGTCGGATAATCTCTTCAGGAATCGGCGAGCCTCATGCCAGTTGGCATTTTCGACAGGTAGTTTATCCCCGCCGAACTTGCTGTTATTTTGGTGCATAATAGCCCTGTATTGCAGTTGGGTTACTTCGAACTTGCCGATGTAGAATGCTTTTGTCAGTTTGACAGTATGCTGACCTTCATCGTTGTCTTTTTTCAGTTCCGTCGGCGGCGAGCCCATCTCAAATTTACCGGCCGGAATAAATACCACCGCCATATTTACGTCTTTACTAATCTCAATTGTCTTTTCGAGTGGCAGGTCAGCTTTGGCAGCAGCCTTTTTCTGCAGTTGTGCAGCCTGAGGTTCTTCTGTTTGAGTTTTTTTTGCAGTTGCTAAAGTAGTTGCAAAAAGCAAAAACATAAAAATAATCATTATCTTTTTCACAACTTGCACTCCTTAAAATTGGAATTAATGATTTATTACGAATAGGCTATTCTTGCAATTATAAGCCCAAAAA
>JAHJUV010000057.1 GCA_018828825.1 Planctomycetota bacterium
ATTGCCGCCGCGATAATCGATGCAGAATCCGTAACAAAGCAGCATCAGGAAAAATTGCTCGAAATTATCGAACTGCTGGACAAGGCAAATATCCCGACTGTACTGTACGGAAATTCCGACAATATCGATACCGATAAATTCAAGACGCTTAACGTAATCGAAAAAACATCTGCCAGGCAGATTATTCCTGTAATAAAAATAAGCAACGTTTACAGGAAACGCGCTATCGCAATTAAAAACAACAATCTGGATATTTCCACAAAGGACAATCACACTCAACAGCTTGAAAACCAGTTGAAAATGGCCGGGGCCGTGCAGCGCGATTTTCTTCCACAGTCCTTGCCGAACAGCGATAAAATAAAATGGTCAGTTGCTTTTATGCCTGCCGACTGGGTTTCGGGGGATATCTACGACGTTGCAAGGCTGGATGAGCAAAATACTGGATTTTATCTGGCCGATGCCGTAGGACATTCTATGCCGGCCGCTCTGCTTACTATGTTCCTCAAACAGTCAATTCAGATGAGACAGACTCTCGGCAACGAATATAAAATCTTTTCGCCTCTGGAGGTAATCGAAAACCTGCATCAGAAAATGTTTGCCCAGCATTTAAGCGGCTGCCAGTTCGCCACCTGCTGCTATTGCCTGCTGAACACGCAGACTCTGAATTTATCGTATTGCAGGGCGGGCCATCCATACCCGATTCTGATAAGAAAAAATAACCCGCCGCAGCAGCTCCAGACAACGGGTTCGCTGCTCGGCGTTTTTGATAATGCTCATTTCGAACAGGCCTCGATTCAGCTCGAACCCGGCGACAAGCTGCTCTTATATTCTGACGGCGCAGAACCATTTATCGGTTCAGTTGAAAATGATCGGCCTTTCGAATTTACCAGTCAATTTCTCAACATTGCAAACCTGCCCGCCTCCCAGTTAGCATCAGAATTCGAATCGGTCGTTCGGCAAAACAAGGCTTCCGCCGAACTTGATGATACCACCCTGATTGTGCTTGAAATCCTGTAAACAGACCCCCGGAAAAATCCTAAAAAATTCTCCCAATAATATATCTTGTGCTGATTATTATATCTATAAAAATTGCCGGATATAAAACGAGCATTCTTGTGCCGTGCCAGGCAAGCTTCGACTGAGCGATAAAATAAATAAGCAAAACCGTCACAACGCCGATACCGTAAAGACCGACGGATTGAGGAAAGACGCCTGTCCTGCTCGTCAGCAAAATATTAAACAAAATAGCCAAAAGTAAAACCGCCACCGATACGAGCAGCCACTTCGAATCCGATGCCCCGGAAAGAACAAGGGCCTCAAGGCCTTCAGCAATTAATAAAGAGCAAATTAGCACAGGCACCGATACCCATATGGCAGGCGGCACATTAAGAATCGGCGTGAAAAACGCGGCAAAAACTGCTGCTACAAACAATATTATTGTCCATATTCTACTTGTTCTTATCAGCAGTATAAAACCTATAACCAGTCCCGCGATAGAAACATGATAAAAACCCGGCGCAAAAATATCGGGTTTCACACCTGTTGGGTCTATAAGCCCCGTCAGGCTTTGAACTGTAAGGGTTGTGTTCAGCGGAACAGGATAAAACTGCATTCCGGCCGCAACTTCATAGGCGGATAGAACAAAAAGAATTGGCAGCAGTAAAAATAATCCTGAGAAAATCGCAACAATGTTTGGCTTGAATTTTGCCCAGTGGTAGAAAAAAACAGCCGGCATAAAAAACCACGGCAGAAAAGCGTTAACCAGCCCCGCAGCCGGATGATAACAGTAAAAAGAACAGGCAAAAGTCCCGAAGCCAAAAATCGCTCCGCCCGCAAGGGAAGCGAAAAATGAAAGCACCCATCGTCTGCTCAGGAGAAAAACTCCCGCCGCGCCGATAACGGACCCCGCAGGAAGAAAAAGAAGCTGAATCCTCGAAAGCTGTTGCGCATAAGGGTAAAAAAGCCAGCCGGCGAATAGTGTATAAATTATTACCGCAACAGGGAACGAAATAATCGTTGGAGGTCTTCTGTTCATTGCCAGACCTTTCCTTTATTTTATTATTACGTTTCCACTTCCTCGACGAATAACGCCTATTTTATATACTGTCTCACCGTATGAACGCAACTTTTTTGTTACCGAATCGGCAAAATCTTTCGCGACCACCAGCACATAGCCGATGCCCATATTAAAGACCCGGAACATTTCCTCCTCTTCGACAGGGCCGTTATTCTGCAAAAACTCAAAAATGGGCCGTCTTTTCCACGCCGATTTGTCCAGGACCGCATCGCAGCCGGCCGGCAGAACTCGCGGGACATTCCCGGCAAGACCGCCGCCCGTAATATGTGCCATTCCGTGGACAATCTGCTTTACCTTGTACTGCGAAAGTAGTTTGACTATCGACCGAACATAAATCTTCGTAGGAGCCAACAGGCAATCGCCTACCCGTTCATTGTCCAATTCGGCAACTTTCTCGTCGGGTTTCAACTTTAATTTCTTAAAGCATATATATCTTGCCAGGGCATAGCCGTTACTGTGCAGCCCGCTCGAGGCAAGACCTAAAACAACATCGCCCACCTCGATTTTCGAGCCGTTAATAACCTTGTTTCGTTCCACTATGCCGACGGCAAAACCTGCCATATCGAAGTCGTTCTTTTTATAGATGTCCGGCATCTCGGCTGTTTCTCCGCCGATAAGTGCGCAGTTGGCAGTCCGACAGGCGGCAGCGATACTCTCGACAAGCTGGGCTACTTTGACAGGGTCAAGTTTGTCCAGCGCAAGATAATCCAGAAAGAACAATGGCTCAGCCCCCAGCACGAGCATATCGTTAACGCTCATCGCGACAAGGTCGAAACCGATAGTATCGAATTTCCCCATATCCCTCGCAATCAGCACTTTTGTGCCGACGCCGTCGGTACACGCTACGAGGACGGGATTCTTGTAGTTTTTCTTGAATATTTTCTCGTCGAAATCAAGGCGAAACAGTCCGGCAAAACCACCGTGAAGGTCAATTACCCGGGGACTGAAAGTGCTCTGAACAGATGAGCGAATCCTCTCGACCATCTCGTCATTCGCGTCAATATTGACGCCTGATTTGGCATAGGTAATGTATTCAGTCATTACAGTTGCGCCGGTTCATCATTGAAAAGCTGCATCTGATACCGTTCCATCGTAAATTTATTCACTATCGTCTGAACAGGAATCCGATAATTTCCCGTCCAGCAGGCCGTGCAGTAATGCTCCTTTGGCAAAGAGGCGCAGGACAGCATCCCTTCGAGCGAAATATAACCAATGCTATCAACCTCAAGAAAGTCCTTTATCTGCTGCATATCCCTCTCGCTGGCCAGCAGTTCCTGCCGTGTCGGAAAATCCACTCCGTAAAAACAGGGACATTTCACAGGCGGACAACTCACCCGCATATGTACTTCCTTTGCGCCAGCCTGTCTGAGAGCATTGATTTTGCCCTTCGTAGTTGTGCCGCGGACAATTGAATCATCGACGACCACAACACGTTTACCTTTGACAACCTCGGCAACGACTGCAAGCTTCAGTTTTACCGCAAGGTCTCTGAGGTTTTGTTCCGGCGAAATAAAAGTCCTGCCGATATAATGGCTCCTGATGAATCCCATATCGAATGGTATTCCGCTTTCCCGCGAATAGCCTATAGCGGCCGAGGTCCCGGAATCCGGGACAGGCACAACGACATCTGCCTCGACCGGATGTTCTTTCGCAACGCGTGCACCGAGTCTTTTTCTGAATTCGTGGACATTTTCTCCGAAAATACTGCTGCTTTGCTTGGCAAAATACACATGCTCAAAAATGCAATGTGCCGGCGTTATACTTCCCTGCTTTACAAAAAATCTGCTGCTCAGGCCCTGCTCGCTTAAGGTTACGATTTCACCCGGAGCAATCTCCCTAATATATTCGGCGTTAATCGTGGCAAATGCGCAAGTTTCGCTCGCAACGCAGTAAACACCCTCTTTTGTCTTTCCTACACACAATGGCCTTATGCCGTAAGGGTCTCTTGCCGCTTCAATTCTGTCCGGGAATAAAAAAAGCAGAGAATAGGCTCCCTGCAGATGGTTAAGAACGTGACCCAGCGGGTCCGGCTTTGCTACGTGCGAGGGTTTTGCCAAAAGATGAATGATAATTTCGGTATCATTTGTCGTTTTAAATATATGCCCGTAAGCTTCATACTCGTCGCGCAGCAGCGAGGCGTTTATCAAATTCCCGTTATGAGCGACAGCGACCTGCCCACGTGAATATTCACTCACAAGCGGCTGGGCGTTGGCGAGATTTCGCGAGCCGGTGGTAGAATAGCGTACATGGCCTATGGCTATGGAACTTTTTAACTGCTCGAGCGCATTGTTGCGTCCCGACCGAAAAACCCTGCTGACATGCCCCATTCCCACATGGCAGGATATTGAACTGCCGTTGCTTGTGGCAATCCCTGCCGATTCCTGGCCGCGATGCTGGAGACTGTGAAGAGCAAAAAATGTCTTCTCAACGGCCTTTGCATCTCCAAAAATACCGAAAAGACCGCAGTTCTCTTTCTTGTCCATAAGTGCTATCCAGATAAAAGTTTAAAACAGCAGTGCTGTCGGATTTTCCTTTTTTCCTGCAGCAAAAGCAGTGTAGCCGAACGTATTGTTCAAGTCAAATGCTTTATGAATTCACACGCCAGATTTGAATATTGAGAAATCATTGCAAAAGTCAAGGTTTGGCTGTATTTTATAGACTAAAGGGAATCCCGACTTCGACAAGTCGGGGTGGATTTTTCGAGGTGTCCATGGCAAGGGAAAAGCCCAAAGTTGTCGTAATCGGAAGTGTATATGTTGACATGGCGATACGCTGCCAGGAGTTTCCCGCCACTCCAGA
>JAHJUV010000058.1 GCA_018828825.1 Planctomycetota bacterium
AGAATCCGAACTGAACCTCGCTGTGGATTCGGACGTAGACCTGTCACGGCTTGTAACCGTCCGGCTGAAAAACGTGACAATGGAAGAAGCCCTCGATATGATCATAGAAAAAGGGGCCGGATGCGCATGGAAAGTTCAGGACGGCACGTTGCATGTGCAAAAATTTGAAGAGCGTATCTATCAAATGGACTATCTCGACATGGTGGGCGAAACCGACATTGATGTAGGCGGCGACATGCTCGCCTCCGGTGTTGAAGGCGCCGGTGTGAAGGGCAAATACCAGGTTACAGGCAAGCGGGAAGCCAAAAACACCAACGTATGGGGCGGCATTGCCGCCGCTCTTGAGGGAATCAAGTCCCCTGACGGAATCTTAAGACTCGATCCTAATGCCGGCATCATTTACATGGCGGATACACCGGCTAAAATTGAAACTATGGTCAGGCTTCTCGACTCTTTATCCGAGGCCCTGCACCGGCAGGTTTTTATTGAAGCCAGGATCCTGGAGGTCAACCTGAGCGATGACAGCCGTTACGGTCTTGACTGGTCTAAAATGTCCGTGGGCTTTTCCGCTGCCTCAGGCCAGTTCGGAGACGTAGCTAAAAATTTGCCCGATGTTTTAAGTATAGGAATTAACAGCGGCAGCAGTCTATTTCTGTCGAGTCAATCCCAGTTTACAGCCGTACTCGATTTTTTAAAAACGCAGGGGGATGTTTCGGTGATCTCCAATCCCCATATCTCAGTGCTGAACAACCAGTCGGCTGTCCTGACTGTTGGCTACCAGTTTCCATACGGCGACATTGATAGCGTGGACAGAAACCAGGAGACCGGCGTGCTTACAATCGGAGCTAAAATCAAGCGGGCAATTCTGGGATTACAGCTCGGAATTACTCCGCAGATATCCAAAGACGGGATCGTTACACTTCACATAGTGCCTACAATCACAAGGATACAGGGAACGGAACGTGTCGAGATCCCCACAGGCGCAACCTCTGTCCAGAACATCTCAAATCCGATCATCGATCTGCGTGAGCTTGCCACAACTGTCCGTGTCAGGGAGGGCAACACCGTAGTTCTGGCGGGACTTATCAGCCAGATACGACAGCTCAATGAGGCGGGACTGCCGGTGTTGAGCAGCATACCATATATTAAAAATTTTTTCAGGCATATGCAAAACCGTCATGAAAACAGGGAACTGGTAATGTTCATCACGCCATACATCAAAAAAATCGGCCCGAAAGCAGGGGAATAGATTAATGCTCAGGCGGATAGACTGAAGGTAGATGGACTGTAAGGTTTTTCCGTAAAAACCTTAGACTAACAGCCTTCAGTCTTCAGTCTAAACAACCTGAAAAATTAACTTGTGTTTTTCCCATCAGTGTTTTATAATAGGTTCAAACAATACCGGAATCCGGTATAAAACTAAATAATGAAGGAGCATAATATGAAAAAGTTAAGATTACGCAACAACCAGAAAGGTTTTACACTGGTTGAAATTGCCATAGTCATGGTGATCATAGGGCTGCTTATTGGCGGTATTCTGAAGGGCCAGGAGATGATCAACAACGCCAAGGTAAAACGGGTCGTCAAACAGGCCGATGAAATGAGGGCTGCCGTCATGACTTTCTACGACAAGTATGGACAGTACCCCGGAGATGAAAACAGCACCCTGTTCCCGCCGGGTGTAGATACCGCTCCTGGCGATAATAACGGCCAGATATATGCAGCTGAGGCGCCCGGTGTGTTCACCGACCTTGTTCTTGCAAACCTGGTCTCAGGCGCCTACACTGCCGCAGCTCCATATCCCTCCAACGCCTTCGGCGGCACAACTCGCGTACAGTGGGTTGACCCTGGTCCCGGAACTGCCAGACATTATATCTGGTACACCAACCTGCCGGCCGAGGCGTGCCTGGAAATAGACGTCAAGTATGATGACGGTGTCGTTAACACAGGTTCGATCGCAGGGAGTGCCGTATATACAGCCGGAAACACCATCGCCAACTTTTACATAGCCTTCTGATCATACTTCAGGCCTTTTTTTAACACTCCGGTGCCGTACATACGTACATAATTGACGACGCCGGAGTGTTTTAAGGCCGGACAAAGATATAAATTATGAAACCTTTGAAGAATGTCAGATTTTGCTCAAGTTCAAGGAAGGTGGTAATTGCAACCGCAGGAATAAATTCGGTATTTCGAGGATTGAAATTTGAACCTAACGATGAAATAGGGGAAATCGGGCAAAAGGGGGCGTTATGCAAAGGTCTCATGAGACCATCCGGACAAAAAGGCTTTACCATCATTGAGCTTGCCATTGTCCTTGTCATCATTGGCCTTATAGTGGGATTCGGCGCCTCCCTGGTGGGGCCTCTTACCATAAGGGCCAAGCGCACCGAAAGCAGAGAAATACTTAAGGCGGCGAAAGAATCAATCGTAGGTTTTGCAGCGGCAAACGGGAGAATCCCGATCTGGGGTGACAACATATCGGATACAATCGCCGTCGACGAGTTCTGCGAGGTAGTCACCAACCGGAGAGATGCCTTCACCCAGCCGCTTTACTATTTTCCCGCAGACGCCAATAACCAGTTGCAGACCGCCGGTACCATCTGCG
>JAHJUV010000059.1 GCA_018828825.1 Planctomycetota bacterium
ATTCTCCGAAACGCCTCGCCGTATTTCTTTTTCCGATGGCGTAATAGAAAATAAACAACCGTCTTTTCTATAACATTCGGAACTTTGATACGAAAATCAAGATACATTTCTTTCTCCTGTCTACTGACTACTAACTATTCACTATTTACTATTTACTCAAATTGTTAAGTTTTTGCTTAACAATTTGCATATTATACCATATTTCCAATAAAAATCAAGAAAAAAACCAAAAAATTAAGTAAATATCAAAAAAATATTGACAGATACCCTACTTTAGACATATGCTTATGTTCGAGCATATGTCTAAGTCGTCGGCGTTTTTAACTTTGTTCGAATAATTGCGTTAATTTTTCAATGACAAACAATGAACTCACAAAAAAACAGGAAAGATTTTTTAAGGTTATTGATCGTTATATAACTGCCAATAACTCTTCGCCTACACGCCAAGAACTTGCTAAAATCACAGGCGAAAGAAGTATAAATGGAGTAAATCAAAAAATAAGACAATTACAGACAAAAGGTTATATTAAAATTCATCCGCCGAAAACAAAAAGAAATATCGTCATTCTAAAAAACCCTTACAAGGAAAAAGGGTTATTTGAATGAGCCTTTATTGGGATCATATAAAATGAATAGCGAAGATGACAAAACAGAACATAGAATCGTTGAATTAGAGAAAAAAGTTGCAGAGCTATCCGCCTTTTCAGGCGGCATACTAAGTAATGTTGATTTACGAAAGCATATTGTCTCGGCAAATAAACAAAAAGATTTTTTGGACTTATTCAAAGAACGTGCTTGGATGAAATTAAAGGAAAAGTTTGGCGAAGATTACGAACGGATGTTTGTCATAGAAGGATATAATAAACTTAATTTCACACCATTTTCTTATGATCTTTCTTTGGGAGAAGAAGTATTTTCGATTCAAAAACCGGAGCAACAGGTTTGGACAAAAAAACCGGACGAACCATATTATAAACTTGAGCCCGGAGAAACAGTGGTAGTTATAACACAAGAACTAATAGCTATCCCGCCGGCATATTCTGCGACTGTTTGGCCTCGTTTTAATTTTGTAAGAGAAGGAATTTTTCAGAGTATGGTAAAAATTGATCCAACATGGTATGGTAAGTTAGCTGTCGCCATGAGTAACATATCGCCCGCCACCATAGAACTTTTTCCGGGAAAGGCTTTCGCTACTCTCTTACTTTATGAACTCTCAACGCCAAGTGATGTTGATCTCTGGAAACATGATGATATAAAAAATTTGGAGGTGGATGTACCCATTCCAAGCGATTTGACAAGTTCTTTAAAACGCTTTGATGATTTTTTATTTGATAATAGCGATTTAAGAAAATTCTGTAGGTTACAAGATAATACGATAAAGATAAATGGTATCAAGAGAAACCATATTGAAACTCTTTTGAGTTTTGACAAAAGTGATAAATGGAAAACATTTGTAGATGTAATAGCTGATAAGTGGACTGAATACAAACATCCTGAAACACACAAAAAAATAATTGTGATGGAAGCTCTCGGGATGGAACACTTATGGGATATTGTTAAAGACGCAGACTACACGGGGAGAATTAGATCTGAGGAAATCCAGGGACTAACCTGTTCTTCTGAGGAACTTTCTAAAGTAGCAGAGCAATATGGGAAACCCTTTGATTTGATTGCGCGAATCCCACAAAGTATCATCAATAAATTTGAAACCGAGACGATGTCAAAAATACAAGTTGAAATTGAGAATAGTATTTTCCCCAAAGTAATTACTCTTATGTTTTCTGTTTTGGGTTTATTGTCTCTTATAGTAGCTATACTTGCTCTTAGCAACAAATTGTTAGGGTTTTCTGATTTATTAGAAATACCTCTCTTGATGTTTTTTTGTCGCAATGTTTTTTGGGGCATTCTAATTGTTACAGCTTTCTCAATTTTATTGCTGATATTTAGTCGCCGGCGACTAACAAAAAATGCATTTGATAAAAAAGTAAGCCAGACAGAACATGTACTATTATCATTAAACAAAAAAGTCGAAGGCTTGAATAAGACGCAGGACAAGCTAAAAGATTTGCAAAAAGAATTGAATAGAAAACAAAGTGAATTGATTAAAGCTCAAAAAGAATTAAATAAATTAAAAAAGTAGAAAGGCTGATAAAGAAGTGTTAGAATAACGTTGGTAAGTGATAAGCAAAAAATATTTTTGGATAGCACCAAAATTTAGACAAATGAGAAATTCTTTTTATTTATTAGAACATATTGACATTGAAATAAATCATAGGTGTAACCTATCCTGTCGGCATTGTTCCGCGCGTGCAGTAAAAGGAAAAGATGTTAACGAGCTAAATATTGATGAAATCAAAAAGATTCTTTCAGGAGCAATGCCGTTAGGACTAAAGAAAGTTGGTCTGACAGGTGGTGAACCTCTGTATGATGTACCCAAATTGGAATCCATTGCTAAGTATTGTCTTGAAGAACTCAACATTCCTGTTCACATGCATACTAATGGAACACTGATTGAAGATAGTTATTGTGCAGAAGGTGGTGTATTGTCATTATTTGAAGCTGTCAGCGTTACATTTTTAGGTGGAGATGCAGAAACCCATGACTATATGACCAAAACCAATGGTTCATTTGAAAAATCATTAAAAGGGGCAGAAACCTGTGCAAAAGCCAAACTTCCTCTTACCTGCTATTACATACCAACTCACGGAACTTGTGAAAGTTTCAGGAAACTTACTCCGCAGTTAGTTGATATTGGTGTAAAAACAATACGAGCTATGGCCCTTGCTCCTTCTGGTAGGGCAAGGCCTATTTACGGTGAAACCGCTCCGCCGAGCAAGGAAATGGAAAAATTTGAAAGAGATTTGTTGAATTCGCGAGACAAGTTTAACCTCCATATAGAGGCAGGTTATTGCACAAGATTGAGCATGCCGGGATTGGCAGTATTAAACGGCCATGATAACTGTATGTCAGGTCGAAACCGTTTACATATAAACTCAAAAGGTGACGTTTTCCCATGCACCGCTGCAAGCGGGGTAAAGGAGTTAAAACTCGGCAATTTGAAAACAACCAGTTTGAAAGATATCTGGATAAATTCTGGTATACTTGGAATAATCCGAGAGATTCATAATGGCGGTATTTCGTTATGTGCAGAATGCGAGAGAAAACCTAAATGCAAGTATGGATGTACTGTTAATGCCTGTGGAACCATGATTGATGAACAGAAAAAACTCTGTCCTCTTACAAACCCGGAATTGAGACCGGTCAAATAACTAAAATATTCCAGTGAAAACTCCATCGGCAATAGAAGCTTGCAAATACAGGAAATCAGCGAGAAATCTACTTTTAGAAAACGTAAAAAACCATCCTTATTTGTCTAACTGTGATAACTCGGTTTATACACACCTAAAAGGAAAGCGATTTTATCTACCGGCTTATATCCCTTATATAGGGCCTGATTACTTTTCTCATTTCCCCAAAATTATATGTTACGCAATAAATCAGAATCTATCTCCACACGTTTCATGGACTAATGATTGGATTGATGAGTGGTCAAAAGATTTTGAATATGCTTTAGATAGACTTAATCTGGCCTCTAAAAAAAACAGGCCAATACCAATAAAGCCTTATGTTGAAGGTTTTATTTCCTTAGTGGCTTTGATAGCAAACTATTGTTGGGTTAAAAGTTTCGGTGGCGAACTTCCCAATTCTATAGATGACATTATATCTGTAACAAATTTCATTAAATTTAGCACCGACCAAGACGCCTCAAGTTCAAGTATTCCAAATTTCTGGTGGAAAGAATGTGGCGATAAATATGTTAAAGAAGAAATAAAAGTGTTAAAGCCAGATATAATTATAGCATTTGGCCAAAAAACATATAAAGAATTACAAAGTATTATCGAAAATAGAAAAAACAGTTATTATCCCAAATTAATTGGCTGCCGATTCCCTGCTAGGATAGCTTCGAATAAAGGCAGGCCATTAACCAAAGAAGAACAAGCTATTTGGAGGAATCAAGTTTCACCGCTAATATGTAGAATTCGTCAAACTAATCCCTCAACTTATCATAAATGCAAGATTGAAAATTATTGTGGATACTATGTCGATGCATTTCGGATGATAAAGACTGAATTTGAAAATCTTGCCATAGAATAAATTAGGGACAGTGGGCTGTTGAAAAAAACTCTCCCGTTAAACTGCGCAAAGTTTAACGATTATCCTGCCAAAACCCGCATTTAAAACCTTCCGCGAAATCCGTGGTTGAATATCTCACTTTTTCAAAACGCCACCAAGTATGCGGTTCTGATGCGACGGAGTATAATCTTGGCTTTGGTTCTGTATTTATTATGGCAGTACTTTGCGTTCTCTGTGGCAAGAACTCGTTGTTTTTCTGCAATTTTATCAGCCAAAATAATCGTTGAATACCGTATTCTGCAGGGGTATAATTTGTCCTGATTTACGAGGTTTCCTTAGCGATAACTGGTTCGCCTCGGTCGTCAGGGGAATCTGAAAACGCTCTTTTCTAAAACCCGAAAAACCAAACACTAAATCCTTTTTGGATGTTTCCAAGGATAAACAGCGACTTTTTTTACAAAGGAACATCGCGCAAAGGGGTTTGGTGCCTCGCAGATTTACAGAGGAAACTCTGTAAAAACGGGGCATCGACTCTTGCGTCCTTTGTGGGCCGTCGCTGGCCTTCCTTGGAGCGTGAGATGTTCGGTGTCCCGTTTTTTATTGCGCACCGGTAACGGGGCGGACATCTCTATAAATCGTAAGCAGGATAACAATATTTATTATAGACAAGAAAGGGCAAGTTATGGAACCAGAGGAATTGAAACTATCGTCTTTGACAGAGGTTATCGATTGCTATTTGAGATTTGTTTTTATAAGGAGCTGCAAGTTCACGAACGATAGGTCATTGGTGGAACAAATAGTATTTACCGCCTTTCTGGATGTGTTTTATATGGCGCAAGAGCTGAAAAATGTTTGTCTGCCTGTCGCGATAGATATTATGACCGACGCTGTGGGTTCGGATTTGACGGGAAAAGGGGGTGGAAAGCTAAATGATGAATTGTTTATTAAAGATAAGCTGCATTTTCATATAGTCGAGGCGATTAACAGATTAGACAGTCCCGAAAGATTGGTTCTCGTGCTTTTCCATATAGATAAGATTGATATCGAAAAGCTTTCAAATATATTTACTGAACCTGTCTGTCAAATGAAGGACTTCCTCGGCAGGGCGCAGAGGGAATTTATCAAGAATTTGTCAGGATTTATGCCGGAAGACAGTATTTTATTTGCGGAGGATATAGATAAATGGCTGGGTTTGCTGGATAGTTATTTTGAGCAGGCTGATATGGACAGAATGAAAAAAGCCATACTTGCCCGATTGCCCGGCCGGAAAAATTAAAGCGTTCAGACTCCGTTTCCTGCCAATTTTTAACTTTTAGCTCCTATACACCAAATACCATATACCAAATACTAACGACTACCTGTTAAGCTGCGTAAAGTTTAACGATTATGCCGCAAATCGGGGTTTTGACATAAATACTCAAAAAATAGTTATTTTTAACAAAAAAACGTGCAATTATTGGACTTTGCTTTAAAATAACCACGGTTTCGTATTGAAAGGAGTCTTTATGGCAAAGGGGCTTGTAGTTTATTTTTCCAAAAGCGGCAACACTCAAAAGATGGCTGAGCTAATCTCTAAATCTATGAATGACAGCGGTTTGCCGACTGAGTGTAAGAGCGTTGAAAAGGCCGGTGTTGACGATTTACTTGCCGCCGATGCCATTGTGATGGGTTCTCCGACGTATTACGGCCAGATGGCACCTGCGCTTATGCAGCTTTTTACGGATTCTGTAGGTAAGCACGGCAAATTGTCCGGCAAGGTTGGCGGTGCGTTTGCGAGTTCGGCCAATATCGGCGGCGGCAATGAGACCACGATTATGGGCATTTTGGAGGCTATGCTGATTCACGGTATGATTATCCAGGGCGATGCGCAGGGCGACCATTACGGCGCGGTTGCGATTGGGAGTCCGGATGAAAGGTCGATGGCGCAGTGCAAACGGGCGGGAGCCAGGATAGCAGAATTGACGAAAAAGCTGTTAAAATAGGCAAGTTTTGGATAACCTTATTTTTGCCTTAAAAAAGGCGATTTTTTTTGACAAGAGCCAATCGGCTGTATACACTTTCAAGCGTTATTTGTTTAGAATGGAGACTACCTATGCAAGAGTACGAAGAGTTGAAAAGACTGATAGACGAGGCAGAGAGCGATATCAAAAAGGCAGAGGGCGGTAATAAGGCCGCAGGCACAAGAGTTCGCAAACAAATGCAGCAGATTAAACAGGCCGCTCAGGCAGTAAGAAACAAAGTCCTCGAAACAAGAGCGGTAGAATAAGTTAGGCTGACAGGCTGCAGGAAATCTCATTTTTTGTTGTTTTCATCACGCCGGCGATGAGAGACGGGGTGTGCTGGCTCAACACAGGCAATATACCTGTAAAGATTGTTTCCCGCCATAGGCGGATAAATCTTAAGTTTAGAAAGGACATTAATGCCACCGGTACAATTGTTCGATATGTCAAAAATAGACCTGACCAAGATAGTATTCGATAAAGAAGCTATCGGCGAAGTAAATCCGCAGCGATACGAGATGCAGCATCTGGATGGGATTATCTGGTACGATAAAGAGAAATTTCTCATACTCGGATATAAAGATGTAACCGATAAGGAATTCTGGGTTCGGGGACATATACCGGGCAGGCCATTGATGCCGGGGGTAATAATGATAGAAGCAGCGGCACAACTTTCGAGCGTGTTCATAAAAAAGGTCTATGAAAAAGCAGGGTTTATCGGTTTTGCGGGCATCGAAGAAGCGAAATTCAGAAAGCCGGTCGAGCCGGGAAACAGATTGTATCTGCTGGGACATATTACAGGCTACGACAGAAAAAAATACACCTGCGTTGCGCAGGGCGTTGTTAACGGAATAATGGTTTTTGATACTGTTATCTCCGGCCTTAAAGTGTGATAGAAAGAACACAGACCCGCCACAGGCGGGCAAGATTCAGAATACAGTAGGCAGAATAAAAAGCGTACAGCGTAGAGCGTACAGTTTGAAGCGGAAAGAAAGAATACAGAATACAGTAGTCAGGAGACAGGAGAAAATTAAATCCGCCTAAGGCGGACAAGTATCAAAATGTAAAATGACCCCGATGAGATAGACGAAGCATCATCTCACAGGGCAGGCATAGCAAAATTTAAAAACAGGTAACGTCCTCTATTAATTTTCTATGTTTGGTTGAGCGGTTTTGATTATGAATAAACTACGTAGCTGGCTCGTCATTGTAGTATTTGCCATAGGTGCAGCGTTGGGAGTTGTTTCAATTATAATTCCACCACTTTGGATTGTGGATGTTAAAGCTGACGAGTCGCCGATTTTCCCAATGGTCTGGACAGGGATTGAAGGAATGTCAGGATGGACATTGTTTTTTTTATTCTTGAGCGGGATGTTTTTAGGGGTTATTTATCCAAAGCGTGAACCGCTCTATGGGAGGTTTTTGGGGGTTATTTATCCCAAATATGAACTGCTCTGGGGCATTTCAACCATGTCCCTATTGCCCATTCTTGCTTTTATTGAAATGTCGGCTGTACCTAATTCGCATAATGTCTGGCCGATAGAGTTTGTTATATATGGTTTCTGTACCATTCCAGGAATTATCGGCGCATATATTGGAGCATTCATAAGAAAAAAGCTTATTCCAAACCGCCAATAACCACTTAGTTAAAGGGCGGTAATTTGTGATGTAATAGTACCTGAACAGGTAAGATATATGATAAATTTTGGGATTACAGAAAGAAAAAGACAAGAGCTTGAGAGGCGTATGCAGAACTGATGAGAAAATATCAGGATAAGAATAAATTAAAGGTATCGGCAGACTCAAACGAATAGATTCTCAGTTTCGTTAATAATTACTGATGGAATCCAATAACTAAACCATTAATGCTGTTTAGCAGATTCATAAATTTTCAGCAATTCATTTACCATAGAGCTGACGGAATTGTTGCTGCGTAGATAATTCTGGGCGGCAGAGGCGATGGATCTGGCAAAGAGTTTGTCGTCGAGGAGTTTCTGAAGCACCGAATAAATACTCAATTCATCATTGCCGTCAAATAAAACAGATGTAGAACCGTCCTGCAGAAATTCTTCTGCATTGTCCTTATCGGCAGCTATGGCAAGGCCTGCGGCGGCGGTCTCAATAAGAGCAGGGTCGAAATCGCCAAAAGAGCAGGGATGAATAAATACATCGCAGCCGCGAAAGACCTCGCGCAAAGGTCTTATCAGGGGAGTAACGGTGACGGTTTGGATGAGGCCGGTGGATTTTATGAAATTGCGAATCTGCGTTTCGGCGGGGCCGGAACCCATAAAAATCACAAGAAATTCATAGCCGTCAACGTTCAAATGCCTGATTGCACCGAGCAGCGGCTCATAATCGGAGAATCTATCGAAATTGCCGAGGACGAGCATGCTCGGTAGCCTGTCGGTGTCCGAATAACAGCAGCAGGACTCGTCGGCGAATGTGCCGATATTTACCTGCGATATTTTTTCGAGAGAAAGGCCTCTTTGGGTCAATTTTTCAGTAAGCCGATTAGACGGGACAAGAATTTTATTAAAATTTTTATTTATAGTCATTTTCGAACGGATGCTGAAACGAGCCGAATCAATCGTGATTACGGCGGGGATATCGAAATGAGCGGCAACCGAGCTTGCGAGCGGCGCTTTGGCGGTGCCGTAGCAGTGGACGAGGCTGGGCTTGATTTTTTCGAGAGAGGAAAGCAGGTGCCTGTGGTTTTGAAAGAAAAAGAACGGGAACTTCAAAACGGGATGCTCGACAATTCGGACCCTTGGGAAGAGGAAAGATTCGATTTCGCTGGCGGGCGGTACAACCATTGCGGAAGAAATGTCCTGGGCCTCAAAGCCAAAGAGTAAATGCCGAAACGACGGACAGTATCGCCTGACAGTGTCGGCGTCGGAAATAATCAGCGGACAAATGCCGTTTCCAGATTCGCTGCGGGCCGTTGTTATCGTTTCACTTTGCAACATAAATCAGCTTATCAATCGCTTAAGTTTTTCGTATTCGCCGCTTTTCATATGGTAACTGTGAGAATCGTCGGGAAAAGTGCCCTGCTTAATCTGCCTGTCATAGGATGCGATGGCGTCGATGGAGGCTTTGCCGATATCGGCAAAACTTTTCGAGAATTTCGGGACGGGGCCATCCTTGAGATTTAATATGTCCGGCAGAATCAATACCTGGCCGTTACAATCGGGGCCAGAGCCGCAGGATATTACTGGAATGGGTAATTTTTCCGTAATAATTTTGGCGGCTTCTCTTGCAGTGCCTTCGAGCAAAAGCATTTCAGCGCCGGCTTTATACATCTGCTCTGCAAGTTTGATAATCTCAGCGGCAACATCGGCAGTTGCGCCTTCGGCTTTGTATTTTCCCGTCTGCGGTCTTATGCCAAGATGCGGCATAACAGGGATGCCGGAACTTATCACCGCTTTAATTGTTTCGATATCGGATTCGGCGGTTTCGATTTTAACTATGTCGGCGCCGGCCTGCTTGGCAAAGCGTTCGGCATTTATCACTGTTTCAGCGGTGCCATTCCTGCAGCCTGCATAAGGCATATCCGCTACGAGCAGCAAATCCGGGGCGGCACGCCTGACAGCGGCGGTTATCGCGAGCATAAAATCCATAGTTACCGGCAGAGTGCTGTCAAAGCCGAGCATAAACTGCGAGGCGGAATCGCCAACCAGCAAAACATCGACGCCTGCAGCGGCAACAAGCTTTGCGCTGGTATAGTCGTAGCAACTGACGACAGAGAACTTCTGCCGATTAGCCTTGGCCTGGCGCAGGGTTTCAATAGTAACTTTCATATATTTAGAATATGTAAGAAAACGGCTGTTGGCAAGCAGATTCTAAAACCAATTTGGATCGGGAAAGGAACGTCATATTATTAACTCGAGATAAACCGTTTGATATCGGCAGGTTTAAATCTGCCTTATAATCTATAGTCTGAAAACCGTTTATCATCTTACCAGCATAGCTTCTGCAATCTGCTTTGCTTTTTCGTTTCCGAATAGAAGTTCGACCAGTTTCAGCGAAAATTCGAGTGCCGTTCCCGGCCCCCGGGAAGTTATGCAATTGCCATCGACAACAACCATCTGATTTGCGGCAGAAGCATCCGGCAGTTTATTTTCCATACCGGGATAACAGGTTGCTTTTTTGCCGGCCAATAAACCGTGATGCGCAAACACAATCGCAGGTGAGGCGCAAATCGCGGCATAAAATCTACCAGCCTCTCTTTGCTTTTTCAGCATCTCGATAAGTGTCTTGCTGTCGCGGAAACTTTCGGCCCCGGGCAATCCTCCCGGCAGAACTATAAGGTCGTAAGTCTTTTCTGCACAATCACTTATCAGACAATCGGCTGTAATTTTAACCTTTCTGGCGGTAGCAATCTGCTGTTTTTGCACGGAAGCAATTGTCAACTCCGCCCCTGCCCGACCCAGACAATCTATTATCGCGATTGCCTCTAATTCCTCTATCCCGTCAGCAACTGTTATAAGCACCTTTTTGCCCATAATAATCTCCTTTAAATCATAAATACCAACTGCATTTTAAACGATATTTTTTCTTGATTACCACAAAAAAATTTCGAAAATATCCTGCATCAAACTTTCTTAAAGGAGTAAGAATATGCTAAACAGGCTTTTCGACCTTCAGGCAAGAAACACTTCCGTAAAAACCGAAATAATGGCGGGAAAAGCCGGCGAAATCAAACTGACAATGTGGCTGATAACGGGATTGTCGATATTGTATTTTCTGATTCCGCTGCTCGTTAAAGGTTCTTGATAAAGGCGCCGGCCATAAGAGATATCAATATCAGATAATCGAGGTCGTTCATACCGTAGTGCTCATGGTCGAGCGAGTTGTCGGCGTAAATCACACCGAAACATTTGTTCTCACTCATCACAGGGACAATCATCGCGGAATTAACCTTATTCTCTTTCTCCATCTGAAGGGGAAGACGCGGAACAAGAATATAACGATGGTTCTCCAAGACCTCGTTGACTCTCTGTCGCAAAACAAGCTCTTCGAAATTGACACCTTTACCGCTGATTTCCTTTCCCTTTGAAACTTCCATCGACCCGGACGGACTTCTCCGCAGTCCTACCCACGCGTGAAAAGGCTTAAACTGGCGAAACACCAAATCCAGTAAAGTAATAAGCAGTTCCTGAGCATCGAGACTTTTGCAGATAGCAGAGGCAGCCTGCGCAAAATCCTTGCCGCGTTTTGCCTGCATTTTTATAAGCGGAGCGTCAACCCCGTCCAGATGACGCAAAACAATCTGCGCCTCATGCAAAGTCGCGTGAAGCGTATCTTCAAGAGTTACGCCGGCACCTTGTTTTGCGGCCTCATCTATTTGAATTTCTATATGAAAGTCGGAAATCTTCAGTATGTCTCCGTTTTTAATTTCCGATTTGTGAATAGCTTCATCATTCAGATAGGTCTTATTTGCCGAATCGAGGTCCTCAACAACCCACTTTCCCTCGGTTGTCGTATAAAGAACCGTATGCTGACGTGACACGGCCTTGTCGGGAAGAAAAATCTGACTGCCAACCTGTCTGCCTACATAGATCGGCCCCCGTGAGAAATGAAGCTCATTTATAAGCCTGTCTCCTTGTTTTACAGTAAGCCGCATTCGGTAATCTCCGCTGCCGTATCAGGGCCAATATGGTCCACAACGATTATATTATTCCCAACAATCCCGCTCTTGTCAAGCCGCAAATATCAATATCAGGCAAATTCGATGTGTGTCTTGAATTTCGTATCGTCCGTTTCCGGAAAATCTCCGCGGAAATGAACACCTCTGCTTTCGGTTCTCGCCTCCGCCGCCTTTGCCATCATCTGACAAACTGTCAGCATATTCTGGCACTCCCAGCCGGCCGGCGAATCGAAAACTTTGTCCAATACATACCGCTGCCAGAAGCTGATAATCTCCTGCGCTTCTGTAAGCGGTTTTGCAAGGCGGGTAATCCCGACGTTTCGCCACATCAACGACCGAAGCGAATTAAGTACATCGACCGTATCGAGTCTGCTCCTGTCGGATTGAGGAATATCGCAGCGGAACTTCTTCAGGCTTGCGCCGTTTGGGTCGCTCTGCCCCGTCGCTGTCCGTCCGGCAATCCGCCCGAACACAAGACCTTCCAGCAGTGAATTGCTGCCGAGCCTGTTTGCACCGTGCAGACCCGTCGAGGCAACCTCGCCGCAGGCAAAAAGATTTGCGATATTTGTCCGCCCCAGCCTGTCGGTCTTTATCCCGCCTATCATATAATGTGCGCTTGGACGAACCGGGATAAGGTCTTTGCTTATGTCGATATCGAAGCTCGTTACAATTTCGCTGATAAGCGGAAAACGCTTCGCAAAATGGTCCTTGTCGAAATGACGGATGTCCAGAAATACGTGCGTCGAATTTGTCTTGAGCATCTGCTGGAGAATCGCCCTGCTGACAATATCTCGCGACGCAAGTTCGGCATCCGGATGATACTCAGTCATAAATGCGCAATTATTGACGTCCCGCAGAATCGCCCCTTCGCCGCGAAGCGTCTCGGTAATGAGCGCCCTCGATGCACCGGCTATATAAAGCGTCGTTGGATGAAACTGCATAAATTCCATATCGCGCAAAACCGCACCGGCCCGCGCAGCTATTGCAAGACCGTCGGCCGTAGCAACTTCCGGATTCGTTGTCTCGCGATAGAGTCTGCCCGCCCCGCCCGTGGCAAGAATCGTGGTCTTTGCCCAGATAATTTCGAGCATCCCCTTGTGAGTTTTACCGATTGCACCCAGACACTTCCCATCGTCGTCTGTAACAATATCGATTGTATAATAATTTTCGATAATGGTTATGTTATCGAACTGCTTTACTTTATTTACCAGCGCCTGTGCAATCGCCTTGCCGGTATTGTCGCCGAGCGCGTGAGCTATACGCGCGTGGCTATGTCCGCCTTCGAGCGTAATCGAAATCGAACCGTCCTGTTTCTTGTCAAACTCAGCTCCCCATTCGAGCAGCTCTTTTACAAGGCCGGGGCCGTCCTTTACAACCTGTTCGACTATTTCGCGGTCGTTAATGCTGCAGCCTGTCGTCAGGGTATCTTCTATATGCGAAGCGAAACTGTCGTCCCCGCCAATCACCGATGCGATGCCGCCCTGAGCGTTCCATGTATTGCTGTCCTCAAGCGTCTTTTTGGAAATCAGTACAACCTCACAGCCGCTCCCTGCTGCTTCTATTGCCGCCCGAAGTCCCGCAACGCCGGCGCCGATTATCAAACAATCCGTAAATAACTGCTGAGTCGCAGCGGTATTTATCGGCACAAGGTAACGTCTCAAATCAAACCGTTTCAGTTTTATCGAGTCATCTTTCATCCCGCACCTTCTTTCTATTCAATTTTTTTGCTGTACCGCCAATATGCCAATTATTATTTCGGCCCTTCAAAAGCTATATATAATACCCTGAATACTTAGAAGGTGCGGGATTCATTTTGTTCAATTATCCTAACCCAGTCAATATCTCTTAAGCTGTCCAGCACAATATTTCCAATAATACCTTTTTCGATGTCCGTTTGATTATCGTAAGGCACAACAGCGAGGATTTGCGTTTTGCCGACCTGGGCTATACACCCCGGCGAAGTTTGCTCGGCAAAATCCGCTTTCGCCTTATCGTAACCGCTTATCACCACCCCGGCAAGTGGCAAACCGCCGCTCCTTACCGCATCTATCGTTAAAAGCGTATGATTTATCGTACCCAGCCCCGGCCTTGCGACAATAACAACTGGCAGACCAAACGCCTTTGCAAGACCAAGTACATCGACATCTTTTGTTATAGGAACGCCAATCCCGCCAATCCCCTCGACTATCACATAATCGGTTTTTGAGCAGATTTCACTGTAGGCGACAGCAATTTTTACAAAATCAACTTTTCTGTTCTCCGTCTTTTCGCACGAAAACGGCGCCGCAGGCTTCTCAAATTTTACCGGATTTATTATTTCAAGACCCAATTCTGTATTCGTACAACGCTTCAGAAACTCGGCGTCTTCGCTCACAAGACCTGCTTCTGTTTTCCTGCAGCCCGTAGCGACAGGTTTAAATACACCGACCCGCCTTCGCCAAGGCTTCGTCGGGCAGGCCTTTTTACCATTCTGCGAAAGTATCTTCGCAATAGCTCCTGCAATCAGAGTTTTACCAACAGCGGTATCCGTGCCGGTGATAAAAATACCTTTATGTTTCGCGAATTCAAGTTTCACTGTTTTCCTGCAATCTTTGGCAAATCGTTCTTTATTGTATCGTAAACAATATCCAGTAATTTCCTCAGCAAAGGCAAATCAATCGCAACCGGCGGCATAAGAACTATTACATCCGACAAAGGCCGCATCATCGCACCTTTCCGCCTCATCGCAGCGCATACCTTTGTGCCGATAAGTTTCTTATAATCGAAAGTTTTTTTGCTTTTCTTGTCTTTTACAATCTCAATTCCAGCCATCAAACCGCACTGGCGGACATCGCCGACAAAATCCAGTATAGAAATTTCCTTGAGATATTCCGCAATCAGATTAATTTTTTCAGGCAGCGATTCGATAATCCTGTTTTCCTCGAAAAGCTCAAGCGAGGCTATCGCAGCGGCGCAGCCCAACGCGTTGCCCGTATATGTATGGCCGTGATAAAAGGTCTTGAATTCGTCGGCCTGCCCTAAAAAAGCGTCAAAAATCTCCTGCTTTGCAACTGTAGCCGCCAAAGGAAGATAGCCGCCGGTAATGCCCTTGGCAAGACACATAATATCAGGCTCGACCTGCTCATTTTCACAGGCGAACATCTTTCCTGTCCTGCCGAAACCTGTGGCGACCTCATCCGCTATCAAAAAAACACCATATTTTTTCGTAAGTTCTCTAACACCTTTCAAAAAACCTTTCGGATGAACAATTATTCCCGCAGCGCCCTGAACCAAAGGCTCAACGACAACCGCTGCGATTCTTTCCGAATTCTTCTTCAAAAGTTCTTCGATCTTATCAAGTGTAAATTGCCTGCATTGCTCGGCTGTACCGTCAAATCTATATGGAAATGGAGCTGGCACAAAATATGTCTCAAAAAGCATCGGCTTGAAAATAGAATGGAAAACTTCTATTCCGCCGATACTTACCGAACCGATTGTATCACCGTGATAAGACTGCCTCAATGCAATGAATTTATCACGTTTTTCCCCTTTATTATGGTAATATTGGTATGCAATTTTTAATGCAATTTCAACACTTGTCGCCCCGCTGTCGGAGTAGAAAACTTTTTTGAGACTTTTCGGAGTTATCGCAACGAGTTTTTCGGCAAATTCGATGGACTTGGTCTGTGCCAGGCCTAAAAGCGTGCTGTGGGAAATTTTGCCAAGCTGGTCTTTTATCGCATCATCGATTTTTTTGACCCGATGACCGTGAACATTGCACCATAGACTGCTCACCCCGTCGATATAGCGGTTGCCTTCGGTATCAATAAGGTAAAAACCATCGCCCGATTCGATTACCACCGGCTCAGATCCCAGCCATCGCTTCATCTGCGTAAACGGATGCCAGAGGCATTGTTTGTCGAGTTCTATAAGTTTCTTCGTTTTTTCCTGCATTTGTATTTAATAAAAAAATTGATTTGCAAAACAGACCTTACAAGGCCAATATTATAGTTATGCAGCAGCCAAATGAAAAGGACAAACTTGTCGCCGAAAGGCAGGCAATGATTCGGACCCAGTTAAAAAAACGGGACATCACCGACCCTGCCGTACTCAAAGCGATGGCCGATGTGCCGAGAGAAAATTTCACACCCAACGAATACCTCGACCAGGTTTATTATGACGGCCCATTGTCAATCGGCTATGGCCAGACTATAAGCCAGCCTTACATTGTTGCTTTGATGACGCAGGAACTAAAAATTGACAAAAACTGCGATGTCCTCGAAATCGGCACCGGCAGCGGCTATCAAACCGCGATAATCGCAAAACTCGCCAAAGAGGTCTTCACTATCGAAAGAATAGAGCCTCTTTCCCTAAAGGCGCAGCAGACCTTGAAAGAGCTGAATATAACAAACGTAAAATTTCTCATCGGCGACGGAACCTGTGGCTGGCACGAAAACAAAAAATTTGATAGAATCATCATTACTGCCGCCGCTGCCCGGATGCCCAAGCCGCTGCTCGACCAGTTGAAAATCGGCGGCATAGCTGTCGTACCGCTCGGCGCAGAATACCTACAGGAACTCGTAACAATCGAAAAAACAGACAGCGGCTTAAAAACAAAATCCGTTTGCGGCTGCAGATTTGTCAGACTTATAGGAAAATTCGGCTACCCGGAATAAAAATGACGACAAAACCATCGAACAATCTCACTTTTGATATGCCGGTGCAATTCTTAAAGGGCGTCGGTCCCGCCAGGGCGGACGCTTTCGCGAAACTCGACGTCAAAACCGCTGCCGATTTGCTCGAATATTACCCCCGGGAATGGTACTTCGCCCCGCCGCCGGTCAAAATCGAACAGCTAAAACCTGACCACACCGTAACACTGGCTGGAATCGTCGAAAGCACCGATTGGCAAGCTTGGCGAAAACCGCCCTACTTCGAGGCCTATATCAACGATGAGACGGGGCTATGCAGAATCGTCTGGTTTCACGGCAGATTTTTGCAGGACAAGATAACCCCGGGTATGAAACTTGTCGTCTGGGGCAAAACCACGCTTTACAAACATCAGCTTCAGCTTACAAACCCCAAATTCGTAATTGTCGACGCCGATGAAATAATCGCCGATAGCTTCAGCGGCCCGGTTTACCCCGCGACCGCCGAGCTTTCCAGCGGCCAGATAAAAAAAATAATCCACGATTCGCTCGACAATCTCGTTGAGCTTGTGCCGGAATTTTTCGACTCCGCCTTTATGAAAAAGGCAAATCTCATCGGCCGACAAAAAGCCCTTAAGCAAATGCACAATCCTCACAACGAAACACAGATTGCCGACGCCAAACGCAGGTTAAAATATGATGAGCTGTTTTTAATGCAGGCCGCCCTTGCGCTCCGCCGCTATAAAGTCAGAAATTTTGAAAAAGCTGTTGCTCTAAAATGCACCGAGCAAATCGACCGCAGAATAAGAAAAAGATTTCCTTTCCTGCTCACCGAAGACCAGGACAAAGTAATTGAAGAAATCTCCGCTGATTTATCAAAAACCGTGCCGATGAACAGGCTCCTTCAGGGCGATGTCGGCAGCGGAAAAACCGTTGTCGCTCTACATGCCGCCCTTCTCGCCATCGCCAACAAACAGCAGGTCGCCATAATGGCCCCAACGGAAATCCTTGCCACACAACACTTTACGAGCATCGAACGCTACCTGAGAAACAGCGATGTAAAAAGAGTCCTTATCACCGGCGGCATCACAGGAGAAAAAAGGAAAGAAATTCTCGACGATATTAAATCAGGCAATACCAACATCGCCGTCGGCACTGTCGCCCTGCTGCAGGAAGATATCCAGTTTGCCGACCTTGCTTTGGTGATAATCGACGAGCAGCACAAGTTCGGCGTCCATCAGCGGGCAGGCCTGCGAAAGGACACAACCCCGCATTGCCTCGTTATGACCGCAACGCCGATACCAAGAACCCTCGCGATGACTGTCTTTGGCGATTTGGACATATCCATCATAAAACATTCTCCTCCCGGCAGAGGCCAGGTCGTAACAAGATACATCCAGCCGAAAGACTTGCCAAAGGCCTATGAATTTATCCGCGAAAGACTCAAAGCCAAACAGCAGGTTTTCTTTGTCTATCCAAGAATTGTTGACAGCGAAAACGGCGATGTTAAAGCCGCCATTGCCGAATATGAAAATCTGAGCAAAAAAATCTTCCCTGAATTCAGCGTAGGTCTCCTGCACGGCCAAATGTCCGGCGCCAACAAGCAAAAAATAATGGACGATTTCCGCAGGGGAAAAATTCACTGCCTCGTCTCAACAGTGCTGATAGAAGTGGGAATTGACGTCCCAAATGCGACGATAATGGTTATCGAGGAAGCCGACAGGTTCGGCCTCGCTCAGCTCCACCAGCTTCGCGGCCGGATAGCAAGAAGCTCTTCGAAATCATATTGCCTTCTCATCGCGCAGACTGAAAACGAAACCGCAAAAAGCAGGCTCGAAATTATGGAACGCAGCAGCGACGGCTTTGAAATTGCAGAGCACGATTTGAAGCTTCGCGGCCCGGGCGAGCTTTTGAGCGCACGTCAGCATGGCCTGCCGGATTTGAAAATCGCAAATATTATTGACGATTCCGATTTACTCCAGATGGCCAGAAAGGACGCTTTTGAGCTTGTCGAAAAAGACCCTATGCTTTCATCCTCCGGGCACAAAAATATCCGCACCGAGCTTATCCGAAAGTTCAGCGGCAGTTTGACTCTGGTCGACGTCGCCTGAAAACCCCCGCTTAATCCCCTTGCAAAACCGCAAAATTGCGTGTAAAGTATGGATGCTTTGATTGCGCCCGTAGCTCAGTTGGATAGAGCAACGGATTTCTAATCCGTAGGTCACAGGTTCGAATCCTGCCGGGCGTATTTATATTTTAAAGGTAATCGAATTAAAAAATGAAGTGTCTAAACGACCTTATTTATCTTCTTGCTCTTATCGCGCTTAGCCCGAAAATCCTGTACAGAATCTTAATGCAGAACCGTTACAGGAAAGGTTGGAGCGAAAGACTCGGCAAAATCCGCAGAAATTCCCCCGATAAAAAATGTATCTGGATTCACGCCGTCAGCGTCGGCGAAGTCAACGCCACAAAAACAATAATCGCCAAGCTCAAAAATCAATTGCCCCAATATGAAATAATCATCAGCGCCACAACCGACACCGGCATCGAACAGGCACGCAAACTTTACGGCAGCGAATTAAAGGTATTTTATTTCCCCTTCGATTTCTCCTTTGCCATACATCGTGCGTTCAAGAGATTAAAACCCGACATCTGCCTGCTTATGGAGCTCGAAGTCTGGCCCAACTTCACCTCAAGAGCGCATCGCCTCGGCGTTCCCATCGTAGTCGTCAACGGCAGAATCAGCGACAGAAGCTTCCCAAAATATAAGATTCTAAAGGCATTCGTAAAACCGCTTTTTAGAAAGGTCTCGCTCTTCCTCGCCCAGGACGCTGAATACGCCGACCGCTTCATCGCTCTCGGCGGTCGAAAAGACTCAACAGTCGTCACCGGCTCTCTCAAATACGACACCGCACAGATAACCGATAAAGTCGAAGGTTCCGACAAACTTGCTCAGCAGTTCGCCATTGGCGCCGCTCCCCTGTGGGTCGCAGGCGGAACAGGACCCAAAGAAGAAAAAATCATACTCGATGTCTTTAAAAAACTAAAACAGCAGGAAAAATACGACAGCCTCCGCCTCGCAATCGTACCCCGCAAACCGGAGCGGTTCGGCGAGGTCGCCGACCTCATCGCAAAATCTGGCTTCGAACTTACAAGATACAGCCGAATAAAATCGGGCGAGCAAAACAGCCCCGTCAAAAATGATACCGTAATCCTCGGCGATACTATGGGCGACTTGCGAAAATTTTATTCTCTCGCGTCGGTCGTCTTTGTCGGCCGCTCGCTCGTCCCAATGGGTGGCTCAGATATGATGGAATCAACCGCAATGGGCAAATGCACTATCTTCGGCCCGCATACATTTAATTTCAACCAGACCGTCAAGGCTCTTTTGCACGCACAGGGTGCAATTGAAGTAAAGAATGAAAATAAACTTTACGAAATGATTCAGAAATGTCTCGATGCCCCGCAGTTCGCCAAACAAATTGCCGCCGCAGGCCAAAATGTCATCAAACAAAATCAAGGCGCTACTCAAACGTCAATTACAGCTATCCTTAACTTGCTCAAATAAAATTCATCATTGCTTCACATGACTATTACCGAAGTCCTTCGTAGTTTCAACGAAGGAGGACAGGGCGCAACGCAGAAAACCGTTTCAGCAGTTATCAATCTGCTCAAATAATTATTAGCTTTTATCCGCCTTTGGCGGATTAACTTTTCAGCTTTTTTGTCATCGCCTTTATATGCCCCGGCGTTGTCCCGCAGCACCCGCCGATTATCGCTGCCCCTGCCTTATGAATTTTTTCCATCCAGTCGCCAAAATCCTCATCGGATAATTTATATACCGCTTGTCCATCAACCAACTCTGGCTTTCCGCCGTTCGGTTTTGCAATCAGTGCGATATTCTTGCCGGCAAGCAGTTTAGCAAACTTCTCGGCCAGTTTAAAATACTGTTCCATCTTCAGCGTCCCGCAGTTAAACCCCAGCCCGTCAACTCCCAGCGCCGAAAATTCATCTACAACCCTCTCGACGCTCACTCCCATCATCGTCTTAAAATCGTTTCCCGCCGCATCGAAAGCCAATGTTGCAAACACCGGCAAATCGCACACTGACTTCACAGCCTCTGCCGCGACCTTTGCCTCGTCAACTGCCATAAAGGTTTCAACTATAAATCCGTCCACCCCCGCCTCGCAAAGCGCCTTCGCCTGCTTGACATACACGCTCTTGAGCCTCTCCGGCTCAAGCATCCCCAAAGGTTTCAAAAATTCACCACTCGGCCCTATATCGCCTATGACATATCCGTCATTAGCAACGGCTTGTTTGGCGATCTTTACCGCCGCGGTGTTTATCTGCTCAGCCTTCTCGGCCAATCCGTGTCTGCCCAATGAAACCTCATTTGCTCCGAACGTATTTGTATAGACCGCTTCACTCCCAGCGTTGAAATAACTGCGATGAATATCGAGTATAATCTCAGGCGATTCTATATTCAGCATCTCGTTGCATATCCCTGCCTCAACTCCGCGAGCCATAAGCTGTGTGCCCATCGCACCGTCGAGAATCAAAAGACCATCGGTTATTTTCTCTTTAAGATTTTTCTTTGCCATCATTCTGCCTTATTTTGCAAATTATTAACATCCGGCGGCGTAAACAACGCCTTCACCTGATTCGGTTCGCCATTCCACAATTTTACGTTATCGAGTTTTATCTGTCGCTGGTCGGTGCATTGTCCGCTCTTAAAATATTTGTAAGACAATTTGCGAGGAAAGGATAAATTTTTCGCTCCCTTCACTTTTTTATATTCATCAGCCTCAACGACAAGAACAAGATTGCCCGGGCAGTTCAGATATTCGATTTTTTTCATTTTCCTGCTGCATCGGTCCATAAAAATCTTTTTCGTCCCGCAAATTTCATCGTCCCGGCACATCAGTATATCGAATCCCTCCTCGGCCTCGGCCATATAAACCTTCCTGCACCCCGCACTGAAAGGCTGTAAAAAATCAAGGAACACCGCAGGCCCGTAAAGATAATTCTCGCCTGTTTCGTCTATCTTTCCGGTCGTATATACCCCAAACTGCTTTGCGTAACTCCAGTATTCACCATTATTTACAGCAAAACTCATCCCCTTTGCGTCGAACATTACATCCCCGTAAAGGCAGTATTTTTTATTGTTCAGGTACCATATTCTGACCGGAAATCCCTGTGCGAACGTCTCGCCCTTTTCGTTTGTGTAGCTTATTTTGCAGTTCCCGCTCGCCCTCAAGGGTCTCAGTCCTGCCGAATACCCTTTCAAAACCGCCGACACTTCCGCGGACGTCCTCATTGGCGGACAACTCCGCTTCTGTTGCCCCCCGCAACCCGCAAAAATGAAAACAAAAAATAAAAGACTTGCTGCCCGTACATTCGTCTTGAACGCAGTCAAAATCAATTTAAAAAAACTCGCCGCAGGCGATTCCGCAAATCTTAAATCTTCAATCTTAAATCTTAAATTCTTTCTTTGCATCCTTACCTCTTTACTTCCTTGCCTCTCTCTTATTAACCATTAAACTCAACTTGTAATATCTGTCCCAACTGTTCCGACAACTGCTCTATTTTATCTTCCGTCAGGCGCGGGTTTACCACCTCTGCCGTCTCGTCCCGCCCCGTGATTTTGACTGTCCATATCTCTGTGCCGTTTTCGGTCCTGGACGAATCGTATTTCAGTATTCTTTTCCGCATCAGCACCAGCGTCAGCACAAACCGGAAGTTCACTTTTTCTTCTGCCGTCTCTGTTGCCAATCTATCGAAAAACGCCAGCAGCATATCGTTATCTATGAATATTTTCTTCTTGGCGTCCGCTCTCGGCATAACGCTTTTCCAGTAGCAGTAAACCGCCGGCGAATTGGCCGTCCAGTATTCGCTGCAGTAGTCTTTTCGTTCCAGTTTGCCGTCTGTCTCGACAAGCGTAGCGATATATTCCTCATCAGGCCCTATCGCCCTGCCGGCCCCGGCACATGTACCCAGAGGTTTACGTATTTCCCACTCTGCCATTTAGCCCTGCCTATTCAAATTTAATCCATTCTTTTATTTTATCTGCCGTCTTTTTTCCGATTCCCTTGACTTTTTCAAGGTCGCCGCTGTTTTCAAACCCTTTTCCCCCTTGCCGGTAATCTGCTATTGCCTGTGCCTTTGCCGAGCCTATGCTTGGCAGTTCTGCAAGCTCGCCGACAGTGGCAACATTAGGATTGAGCTTGCCGTCGATTTGTGTAAAGGCGTTTCCATCGCCGCTTCGCAGAATCGCCCCGGCAAAACAAAGACAAAAAACAAAACCCGCAAAAAAAGCAACTTTTAACCGCCCGGCCTCTTGCCGATTTTCTTTACCTGAATAATCCATATAAAAACTGTTTTGGTTAATTTGATTATTATTTTTGCAGTATTTGTTTTTGCAATTTTGCCAGTGTCATAAATGATTTCTTGGGTTTAAGTTCGCTTGTCAAAAGTCCTGCACCCGCGATGGTCGTATCACCGTCATCCGCGAGGGTTGCAAAGCTTATGGTATTAACGAATGGTTTGCTGAACGCTATTTTACAGAAGTTCTCTATCCATTTTGACCATATTGTTTGATCCCACGGTTTATGCCATATTCCGCCTGGTTGTGGTGCGTCTTTCTTCGAGCCGCTTCCGTCTGGTATTGCAAGGTTTGTTATATGCAGTGGTTTTGGTATTGCGATAAATTTATCCAGCATTGCTGATATTTGCATCATATCTCGCACGTGCATTCCCGGCTCATCTTTGCCGAACTGTACTTGCACGCCGACCGCATCATAATTTATCCCGCCCTGCGTCACCATATCAACATACACCAGCGGCGGTATCGTCTCCGCGTTATAGGCATAGTAATCAGCCCATGGATGGACGATTTCGATCATTTTAAGGCTGCGGTTGTCGGCCTCCCTGGCGGCAAGGCACGCCGTTCGAGTGATTTCCAATATACGCTCGAAACTAAACCTGAAATGATTATACGCGTTCATCCCACTTATCACCTGCCAAATATGAACATACTTGGCATACCTCGTTACAACCTTCGAAACAAACTCGTAACTCGCCTCGCGGATAGTCTCGAAATCATATTTGCCGTTCACAAGCCAGGCAGGCAGATACTCAGGCCGAAAATTCAGCAGCGGCCCGGCACTGATTAGCAGTCTTTTCCTCCCCAGAATATCCATACAATGGTCAAGCTCGGCAAAATCATATATCTCCCTTTCCTGCTCGATTTTCGCCCAGTTTATCGGCAGACCAATATGCGCAAAAAGCTCTATCGCACCTTTCAAATATTCCTTCTCGTCGAGCCTGGCAGGGTCGATTCGACACCCCAAACTCGACCTCGCAAAACCGCGATTCTTCAGCCTTGCCGAGAAAAACATCTCCGCATGCCGAGTAGTAAGCTGCTCGGCAAACAACATCGCCTTGGCAAGACACTTATCCGCCACCATAGACGCCTTGGCCGAATCGCCGATATTCTCGAGCATCTCGATAAACAGACCCTGCACCTCCTTGGCTTCATAATCGAGATGGTTCGTCTGCTCGAATATCCCCCAGTCTTCTCTCTTTGTCGCAATCTCCATTAATTTTCCGCGGGCCAGCTCCACATTTAGGATATAAGGTTCGTCCCTTTCCGGCAGACGGGTCGTATTGAGCAGAATCTCGCCGAAGCCCTCGACCGGCCAAAGCAGGCTCATGCCCGCAGGCTCATACGTCCGGGTTTTGCAGTCTATAACGCCGTCTTTGAAAGTGATATACTTGGAACCCCTGAAAGGTATCTTGTCGGCACCGAATAAAACAGCGCCGGTAAGTGTGAAATCATTGAGTATTTTGCCGTTTCTAAATACCTGAAATTGCACGCCTTGCCCTCATTCCGCCTGAGGCGGATAAAAAAAGACCCTGAAAAGTTCGATATTTGCCGAATTATAGCAATAATGGGGCTGAATGCAATAAATCTTTCCTGCTGCGACACTTCGTGACGAGTTGGCCACTGTCGTTGCGTGTAAAAAACCAGCGTAGAGCATATAGCGTATAGGAAAAAACGTTAAAATGGATTCGCTGAAGGCGGGCAAGTCCGCCAAAGGCGGATAAATTTTGATGATTATTAGAAGCCGGGTAAAAGGGTTTGATTTATAAGGGTTTAGGCGATAAAAATTAAGAATACAGAACTCAGAATACAGTAGACAGAATAAGGAACCGGACAGGGATCCCCGCAGTCCCGATGAATCGGGACTAAGCGTGGGGATATAAAAGGAGAAATAAAGGAATGGCAAAGAAAAAAACAAATACGCAGATGGGCCAAGGGAAGGCTTAATCAAATAGCAAATATGCCAAAAATAAAAGATATACCAAAAATTGATCGCCCGAGAGAAAAATTTAAAGAAAGTCATGGCGAAACATGAAAAAAACACATTCAATTGTTCTGTTTAATCAAAAGCAAATTCGGCGTTTTTATGACGAAAAAAAAGAAATATGGTATTTTTCTATTGTGGATGTTGTAGAAATTTTGACAGACTCCAGCATTCCGAGGCGATATTGGAGTGATTTAAAAGGAAAGTTGAAAAGCGAAGGCAGTAAAGTGTACGAAAAAATCGTACAGTTGAAAATGGCTGCTCCTGACGGAAAACTAAGGGAAACCGACTGTTTCTCTACGGAAGATTTGCTTCGTGTAATCCAATCAATTCCTTCTCCAAAAGCAGAGCCGTTTAAATTATGGCTTGCAAAGGTCGGATACGAACGAATAGAAGAAACCCAAGACCCGGAACTTGCTTTTGACAGAGCGATGAAAACGTACCTGCAAAAAGGTTATTCGAGAGAGTGGGTAAATCAACGATTAAAAAGTATCGAGGTTCGTAAAGAATTAACCGATGAATGGCAAGAACGAGGAATGAAAGAAGGATTAGAATACGCAATATTAACGGACGAGATTACAAGAGCGTGGGCAGAAAGAAGTGTAAAAGATTACAAAAAGCTTAAAGGGCTGAAGAAAGAAAATCTAAGAGATAATATGACAAATCTCGAATTGGTATTGAATATGCTTGCTGAAGTTTCAACGGCAGAAATATCCAAAAAGAAAAAACCAAAAGGCCTGGAAAATAATAAACAGATTGCCAAAAAAGGAGGATTTGCGGCGAAGAAGGCAAGATTGGAAATAGAAAAGCAGACAGGCGAAAGTGTTATAACTTCTAAAAGTTCAAAATTTTTGAAGGCAAAACAAAAGCCTGCTTTACCTGATAAAAATAATAAATAACTATGGCAATACAATTACTCTCAAATTTAAATTATCCAATCGGCAATGTAATCAACCAAGAGTTGCAGAATGCGAATTCGGCAAAAATGGCGGTCGCCTTTTTGAAGTATTCGGGTGTGCAAGTAATTGAACAGGCGCTAAACAAAACTATTGATTTTCTCTCCACAAATCTTTTTGGTCAATTTCTGTAATACTTTCACTCTTTCGGCCAGATATTCCAACTGTTTTTTGGTAATCCTGTAAGATTCCTTATAGCGTGCATCAATATAGGCCTTCTTCAATAACTTAAACGCCTTTTCCTCTGGTTTAGTTGCACGTGGGAAGACCTTTAAAAATCTCGGGTCGAAACTTGCGGCCTTGCGGCCCAGCTTTTCTATATCGTGGGTCTTGGGCTTGTAATTCGTAAAGACCAGCATAATAGCCATATAAAAGGATTCGACAGACTGATGTAACATAAAGGCAGCTTTTTTATATGAACGCTTTTTGAAAGCAAATTCAAAATGGTCGTAAAAATCCTTGCCACTCTTAAACCACATATTGAAATCTGTCTTTGCCAGCTGGGCGCGTTTTTTGGCGGAAAGTTTCTTTGCTTTAATCAGCTTGAATTTTTTGGAGTCGTAAAGGACGATTCCTTCCTTGGCGATATCGCTGAAAAAGTACCAGCCTGCTCCCAGATTGGTATTTACCTGATTGATTGGATGATAGATGATATTGACATCTGTTGGGGCGCCTTTTAACTTATCATTTAATTTTCTTTGGGCGCCGTCATCGTCGGCTTGTCTTTTGGCGGCGGTTATTACGAGGATATCGTAATCTGATTTGTATTCGTAGGTGATATGACCCTGTTTGTAGGTATCTTCGACCCAGTTGCCGCGGGCGTAGGAGCCGAACAGGATAACCATCTCTGCGCCGGGGCAAGAGGCGACGATAGTATCTGTTATGAGTTTTAGCTCGGCCCGTTTGTGTTTCGGCAGATGCGAGAGTTTTCTCTTCATATAGAAGGGATATTATGCGTTTTCGGCGCCGAAAGCAAAGGGAAATATCTGATTGAGTTTTTTGATAAAATAAAGGTAGGCAAATAAAAGGCGGGGACAGGTGTGTTAGTTCAAAACTGATTCGGTCTGAAGCTGGGCCTGATAATCCAAACCCGGTATCTGGGAATCCTGCACTGCTTTGTCGGCCAGGAGCGAAATCTGACTCAATATAATCTCAAGAAAATCGGTACAGCCGACGGCTTTTTCAAGATTGCAGCCGGGCAGAAGCATTACCGCATAACCGCCGAAACTGCCGTTAGCTGAAAAGCCCGCCGCGGCG
>JAHJUV010000060.1 GCA_018828825.1 Planctomycetota bacterium
TCTATGTATCGGTGATATTGTCGGAAGGCCGGGCAAAAAAATCGTGGCCAACAATCTCGCTGCAATCGTAAAGCAGCATGATATCGACTGTGTTATCGCCAATGCGGAAAACTCCGCGGGCGGGTCAGGTCTTACATATCAGATTTACGATAAACTCCTGAAATACGGCGTCCATCTGATTACGCTCGGCGACCACGTATTCAAAAAGAAAGATATAATCACCGTTCTCGAAAATAACGACAATATAGCAAGACCGGCAAACCTTTCGGCTCATGCCGCCGGCAAAGATTTCGCGTTGTATAAAACCGCAAAAGGGCCGGTCGTAGCTATTGTGCCGCTCATCGGCAGAATATTTATGAAACCTGCCGATAGTCCTTATGACTGCATTGACGCATTACTGCCGAAACTGCAACAGCAGGCGGATATTGTTATCGTGGAGATGCACGCAGAAGCGACAAGTGAAAAAGTCTCGATGGGTTATTACCTCGACGGCAGAGTAAGCTGTGTATTCGGAACACATACGCACGTCGTTACGGCCGATGAAAAAATCCTGCCCAAAGGCACTGCGTATATAACGGATATCGGAATGACCGGCGCTCATCATTCAGTGCTCGGCAGAAGAATCGAATCCGTTATTAAAAATTTCAGAACACGAATGCCCTGCCCGTTCGAAATCGCAACTGAAGATCTTCGCCTCAACGGTATCGTGATAACTGTCGACAGCAACACAAAAAAGACCGACAAAATCAGCCGGCTCGAAGTTAAAGACCGGGATTCCGACTCAATTGGTTATGACAGCGACGACGGTAAACCGGATTACAACAGCGATTTCGAATAGAAACGTTTAAATATCTCACCGAAGATTTTTTGTGGATTGAGCCGTAAAACAGACTTATAATCACCCCTATGAAAGACAGCTTATTCGAACAGCCAAAAGAAACAAATCAGCCAAAGGTCAAAATTTATACCGTAAGCCAGATTACGTCTCTGATAAAAGTAAGCCTGGAAGAGACCCTGCCGGGCAGACTAACCATCACCGGCGAAATAAGCGGATTCAAGAGACATTCGAGCGGACATTGCTACTTTGACCTTAAAGACGAAGATGCTGTTTTGCCAGCCGTTATGTGGAAAAGCGACTTCGCCAGGCTGAAATTCAAGCCCGAAAACGGCCTTGCGGTACTGGCTAAAGGCCATATAGATGTTTACGCGCCTGCGGGAAAATACCAGTTTTACGCCGATGCAATAACGCCGGCAGGTATGGGAGCCTTGCAGCTTGCCTTCGAACAGATGAAAAACAGGCTCGCCGCCGAAGGGCTCTTTAACGAAGAACATAAAAAACCCCTGCCGAAATATCCTTTTCGAATAGGCATACTCACAAGCAAATCAGGAGCCGCCCTGGGCGACATAGTCGATAGTATTTACAATCGCTGGCCAGCGGCTAAACTGCTTTTTTATGATGTACCGGTTCAGGGAGAAGGGGCGGCTGAGAAAATCGCGGCGGCAATAAGAGATGTCAACAATAGAAATACCGCATTAAAACTTGACGTTATTATCGTCGGGCGAGGCGGCGGGTCAATGGAAGACTTGTGGGCATTCAACGAAGAGCCCGTTGCAAGAGCGATATACGATTCAAAGATTCCCGTCATAATCGCAGTCGGTCACGAAGTCGATGTAACGATTGCCGACCTTGTGGCAGATGCGCGGGCATCGACACCGACAAAAGCAGGTGTAATAGCCGCCCCGGATATTAAAGAAGTTCTGTCACAAATAAGTCAGCTTGGCAAAAATCTGGCAGACAAACTTCGATGGACGATGCAGCTTAACACTCAACGAGTCGATGAAGCGAGTTTTACACTTTCAGATTATATGAAAGATATATTCTCAGCGGCCAAAAACAGACTGGGCGAATTCTTTGAAAAAGTTCTCCGAATAGAACCTCATCGAATCATAGCCGACAAAAAAATCGCGTTAAATAACGCCGGGAGCAGAATGGCTGAAAAAATCGGCAGAATTTTCTCAGATGCCAGAATGAAAATCGAAACACAATCGGGAAAATTAGCAGCGTGTAATCTAAAAAGTGTCTTAAATCGCGGATACAGCATCACAAAAATCGCTGCTACCGGCAAAATTGCCAAAAGTATTGCAGAAATCAATATAAATGATATTATAATAACCGAATTTAAGGACGAAAAAACAATTGAAAGCAGAGTTACCAGAAAATAAGAAGGTAAAATAATGGCTGATAATAATATAAGCAAATTGTCATTCGAGCAGGCGATAAAGAAACTTACTGATATAGTGAGCAAAATCGAGGATGGTCAGATTTCGCTTGAACAGAGCCTTGCCCAATACGAACAGGGAATGGAACTTATAAAACACTGCTGGGCTATTCTGCAAAAGGCTGAAAAGAAAATCGAAGAAATATCGAAAGAAAAGGAAAAGTGATAACGCGAGCGTGGCGGAACTGGCAGACGCGCAAGGTTTAGGTCCTTGTGTCCTAATGGACTTGTGGGTTCGACTCCCTCCGCTCGCATTTGATTACCCGGTAAGGATTTATGTCGACATCTGTATTTTGCCCCGGTTTTTTCTTTCGTAAATTTAAGGGTATCTCTAATAATTGCTTTTGACCCGCCGCCCCGACTCGCGTCGGGAGACGCGGGGGCTGGGCGGCAAGTAGAAGATTTTTGCTCGCCGGCAAGGAAGACAAATCA
>JAHJUV010000061.1 GCA_018828825.1 Planctomycetota bacterium
ATTGCTTAGGAATTCGACAGCTCCGTTCAGATTATTAATAATCGCGCACTCAAACGCACGTCTTTCAGCATTCGCCAACGCAAGACGATCAGGGTCTGTTGTTCCTGATGTAGTTATTGAACTTTCTTTTACAGTCTCATTGTAGTATTGCTTCCATCCATCATCTCTTTTCAAGCACTTCCTTATCATATCTATCACCGCTGTTTCAGGATCAGCCCCAGTATCTTCAGTTGCCATTTTTGAGAGATCTATTGCTAATTCTAGCTGAGCCCGAGTATCCGGATTCATTGCTGACAACACATCATGCTTTGCGATAAAGTGAGCCAGTTCATTGCCAGCAAGTAAAATAACAACGTAATCAGCATGTGAACGCACAGCTCTTCCCATACCTTGTTCTATACGATAAATCAATCTGTTACGTGTGCCTCCTGCAAATCCACTAGTACTGCTGTCAAGTCTATCAAGAATCCCCTCACCAAGAGGCATGCCATCTATAACAAGTATTCTACATGACTTATCAGGAAGGTCAATGCCATCATATCGTTGTATAAAAACTACGAAACTAGGAGTGCCCGACGTATCTTTCAAATTTTCCAATGCATCTTTGACTTTGTCACCTAAACATATTTGGGCACCAAAGTTTTCCCATTCACGAGCTTTTGACTCACTTGGAGATAGAACGACAACATTGAGTTTAGTTGATAATTTGCTACACAAGGACATTATCCACTTGCGATCCAACTTATCATCCACTAGTGAAGGGGCCAGCACCATACGTTCTCCCATCCCCCTATCATTAGTAGGTTTCACAGGTTTTTCAGCGGCTGATATATCACAGCCAAGTTCTCGAACCAATACAGAATCATCCGCAAGTGTAGCAGACATAAAAAGTCGGTGTGCCGCCTTATCATATGCCGGACTCTTGTGAACAGGTAATATATCAGGAACTATTTCAACTGCTGCACCTGAAACAACACACCTGCATCGTCGCAAAATATCCTGAATATGTGGAATAACGAATTGTAGATTATCATCATCATTGACTCGATTGGTTATAATTTTTTCAATCTGGGGCAGCAGAGGTTTCCAAATCCAGTAAGGAATTTCCATGAGTTGGTTCGGGTCCTCATTTTTAATATCATTCCAAACTGCTGAATTATATTCTGCACAAGGACCATCAAGTATTTTCACAAGTTGTTTTCGTTCACTATCATTAGATATATGGAGAGTAAAACAATCTCGGATTTCTTCGACACCAGCATGAGCATCATCAAGTACAATAGCATAGGGACGAAGCATTACATCGGATCTGTCAAAGGTTGTTTTTGCATTGAATAATTTGTCATAAGTACAAATGATAATTGCTTTTCCGGATATACCGTCCACGTTCGGATGTGTCTGTCTGGGAGGATATATAACTGACTTCAAACCTAACCTCTCGGCTTCTACACCGACTTGTTTACAAAGTTGTTTAGTTGGACACAAATACACAGCGGGCTGATGTTTTTCTTCCATAAAAGACCACAAGTAAAGCAACCCTACCGCAGTCTTACCGGCACCGGTACTCATCTTAAGAATGACATCTTGTTTTAACCTTTGTTCAGAGAGAATTTGAAGAGCATGTTTTTGAACAGCTCTTAACTCAATATGAGATGTTTGTCTATCCAGCGAATCGAAAAGAGAAGCTAAGTTTGCGAAATCTATATCCCGCTTCCTACTAACGTGTTTTCTGAAATCAACCATTATGTACCTTTAATAAATTGGGGCTAATAAATAAAACAAATGACTATTCCCATTTGTTTTTTATTCTCTTTGTTGTCTTTCCTCGTTGTTTCCGGAGATTATATCGCCGAACCTTACCAAACTCAACCGAATTTATCCGCATACTAAATACCAAAGGCTACTTCGTGTCTTAGTGCCTTAGTGGCTAATTTCAGCAATTTGTGCCGGTTTTTTAACATAAATCCCTAAAAACTCCCGCCTCCGGCGGTATTTATTGCTTTAACCATGCTGACAACCTCAACAACGGCTATACCTGCCCGAAACCGTAAAAAAACCGCGTTTTGTTTCAATGAAAGCTGATTATATCAGCCGACAGACAAAGCATAATAGCTGGCGCAAAAGCTTGTTTTGAGCAAAGCCTTTGCTTTGTCTTATGGACTCCGATTTATCGGAGAACTCATTGAAACAAACAGTGTTAATCCGTGTCTGGAAACCTCTGTGTTCTCTGTACTCTCTGTGGCTATATAATTGTTATAAATTCGTCCCGATTCATCGGGATTTGTGGTTAATAAAAATCAAAATAATCCGTGTAATCAGTGATTAAAAAATTGGTGTCTTGGTGGCTATTTGTTAATTTGTGCGGATTTTAACGATTTTAACGGACCAAAAAACTTTTAAATTGCAGGGAACTTAGGCGACTTTCCGATGTCAAATATATATAGCTGTAAAAGCACAAGGGTATTTGGCTTATGTACTTATATTTTTTGTGTCTTTGTGTCTTGGTGGCTCTATTTATTGGAATTGTCATAAGATGATTAAAACACTAAGGATAACGAGTTTTTTGACGGCCGTCACGGCTTTGGGATTTTTCATATTTATTGCCGCCCGCGGCTTAGCCGCTGACGAGAAAGTTGAAGCTATTCTCAAACTTCCCGGTGTTGCCGAGCAGTTTCAGGCCGATTTTGCCGGCAGAAGGTCTGTCGACAGTGAAGCTGAAACGCCGTTAGTCAAGCAGGCTAAAGCACTTGCGCTCCGCATAAATCCGCCGCCTCCACCTCGGCCCGTAAGGCCGCAGCCTTCGCCGGTTGCTGTTCCGAGACCGCAAGCCCCTGTATCTGCTAAGTTTAAGTTAATCGGTACCAGTTATCATTTTGGCGAAGAGGCCGATTCCTTAGCTCTTATAGATGAGGTCGGCAAAGGTTTGCACTGGGTAAAGCAGGGCGGCAAAGTCGGTCATTTGACAATAGAAAAAATCGGTGACGGAAAAGTTCTAATTAACGACAATGGCAAGACTTATGAACTTATTGCGGATCGAGAAAAAAGGCCTGATTTAGTCAAATCCTATACCGGCCCAGTCAGCCAGGATAGTCCTATTGTCTTATGGGATTTTAAAGAAGAAGCAGCGGAAGCTGAATCGGCTGTTCCGGCTTCTGTTCCAAGTGCTGATAATGCTGCAACTTCTGTTCCAGAACCTACTCCGGAGGAGATACGCAGGCAAACACAGGAAAACATCGAATGGCTTAAAAATCTCCAAAATGACCCTAATTCTTTGGGTATGACTGCTGAAGAGGCAAATGAGCTTAGCGGGCTGGGAGAGCTCTTAAAATCGCTCGAAAATGAGGTTGAGCGGCTTGGCGAGGCCAATGACAGCAATTCGACAACGATTCCTGATGTAAATCAGCAGGATGAACAATCTCTGCAAGAGCAGCAGGCTTATAGTGAAGAAGCTCTGGAAGCCCAGGAACAGCAAATCCAGGAAGAGATGGCAAGTCAAGGACAGGATGAACAATCCGAATCAGAAACGCCGACAGGCCGGCCAAGACCGAGAAAATAGAAAAGTTGTATTCGGCCGCAGGGAGGTGGATAAATTCAAACTAAGTACATTATTTTAAAGTATTTATGCCATTTTGTCCGATAAAACAAGATATAAGGCCTCAAAGCGAGGCAAAAAGACATTTGGAGAACCGAATGCCCTTTAGAGCACATAACAAAAGGCGTCGGCTGCAGGGTGCGATGCTGTCTCTATTTCTAATTATATTTGCGCTAAATGGCCGCGCATTATTAGCCCAGCAGCAGAATCTCCGTCAGCCCATCCGTGTCCGGATATTTAATATGCGCAACATTGCCGCACAGCATGTCAAAGATTACCTCGCGCAGGCACAAGTTGGAGATACCGTTGTTGTCATTCCAGGCACCACAGCTATTTCGGTAACGGCAAGTCCGGAACATCTCGTATTTGCAAGCACTGTTGTTAAACTGGTCGATAGCAATGAGCAATTCGATGTACAGTTTATCGATATTGAACCGGATAAGACATTGCCTGATAGCGAAAAGATTCAGGCAAAGCTGGGCAAAGAGTTTGCTGTCGGCACATTACTCGATGGTCCGGTTTCTTCTTCCTCTGTTGCTGTGGAGAAGATAATAGTCGATGAGTATAAAGACAAAATCCTGGTAATTTCACCGACGGGACAAACATCTACTGTTGTTAAAACGATACAGGAATTACTTACCGCCCCGAAAGAGGAGAAGGTAAAAACTGAAAGTCAGCAGGATGCTGTGCCATCGGCCAACGATGTAAATTTTGTTCAGGAGCCGATAATCATAGAGGCGAACGAAACTGCGATTATATCCAAACCGGACGCTCAAGCAGATGATGAGATGCTGGGCGAGTTTATAAACGAACTTGCGGAAGCGGCAAAGGCCGATGCAGAAGCTAAAAAGGTTGTCGCTGAAGCAAGCCAGACTCCACAGCCCGTTGTTGAAGCAGAGAAAATACAGACTCCGGTCGAACCGGAGCCGGTACAAGCTAAATTAGAAGAATTGCCTCAGGAAGCAGCCGAACCCGCCGAGCAGAATAGTGCAGCGGAAAAGATATCGATATCCAGAGATATTGATATACCGAACGGCGATGAGATACTCGAACTCAACCTGCCGGAGAAGCTTAGTGTTGTGGCTTTGATAGATCTTGTCGGCAAACAGCTGAATCTGAATTATCTTTATGATGATACGAAGATAACCGGCAGTGTTACCGTAAAGGTTCAGGGTAAAATCCGCGTTCGTGAGCTGTATAATCTGCTCGAATCTGTGCTGAAGTTTCGCGGTTTTGTGATGAGCAGGAAAGGCAATCTGGTTACCATAGTCCCTGCGTCGGAAGTGCTCAACCAGGACCCGAAATTTGTTGATTCAGGCATTGAGCCTGGCGATGTGGCCGTAACGAATGTTTTTCATCTTAATTATATAAGTACCGCAGTGGCGAAGAAATTATTGACGGAGATGAAGCTCGGTTCGAATATTACTGAAATCCCCGAGGCCAGCACACTTGTTGTTACGGAGTATGCGTTTCGTATTCAGCGTATAGAAGACCTGCTGGACCTTGTTGATGTACCGGGCCCGCCGAAGGAATTTAAGCTGCGTGTTCTGAGGTACACATTGGCCGAGAGTCTTGTGCCGAAAGTAAAGGACCTTGCAGAGCAACTCGGTACGGTTGAAATAACAATAGGCATTTCCGCTCCCGCCGCACCTGCCAGTCGCGCCGCGAGGGCGCGTGCAGCAAGAACACCTCAGCCGGCTCAGCAGACGGACAAATCCAAGACAGGCGTGTATATTGATTTTGACAAACGAACCAACCGCGTACTTATGATTGGTCTTGCAGATGAAATATCAGCAGTGAATAATATAGTTGATTCCCTCGATGTTCCGCAGCAGGATTTGCGTGTTATACAAGAATATGAAATGCAGTATGTCGATATAAGTAAAATTGTCGAGGCGTTAAAAGAGCTTAATATTATCGAAGGAACGGGCACAGGTACAAAACCGACCGGTGTTAGGGCAGCGGCCGGTCCTCCTAAGCCTGCCACTCCAGCGTCTGCAGCCGGGGCATCATTGCAGGGCGTCGCTTCGCTCGATGAGCCTCAGATAGTTATGCTGGAGGCGACAAATTCTTTGCTTGTGAACGCGACCCCTGAGCAGCATATCCAGATTTCTCAGGTTATCGCATACGTTGACCGTGAGCCAATGCAGACCGCGATACCTTACAGGATATACAGGCTTGAAAATCAGGAGCCGGAGGCTTTGGCAGAGGTTCTTAACGGTTTGATAGAGAGAACGATCAAAGACAAGGAAGGTAAAATCCAGCAGACTCTAAAGTACACCGAGGATAACATAGCGATAGTTCCGGACAAGAACACATTTTCGCTTATTGTTTACGCGAGCAGAAAGAACCAGGAATGGATAGGCAACCTTATCAAATCTCTCGACAAGCGCAGACCGCAGGTATTGATCGATGTTTCGCTTGTTGAAATTACGCGGGACGACAAATTTCAGATGGACCTTGATGTGATAGGGAATGTTAAAGAACTGGCGACAAGCAACATTTCTGCTACGGCCAGTGCCATAGGTTTACCAACTAATGCTCCAAAGAGTACTGTGATTGAAGGCGGATATTTTATAACTTCAGGCAGTGATGAAATTTCAAGAGGTTTTTATAATGAAGGCAGCATACAAGCCTTATTTAATATGATTGATAAGAACGGCTACGGCAGAGTTCTGGCAAGACCGAAGATTCTCGTTAATGATAATGAGGAAGGATTGATTTCAACAGAAGATACTACATATATTGCCCAGCAGACCACGATTAATGTGGAAGGTACGCAAGGTTCTGTTCAAACCAATACAACGTATTCACCATATACGGCAAAAATTGAACTAAAGATAACTCCGCAAATCAGTGAAGGCAATCTTCTTCGGCTGGTTATAGAAATGCAGCGGAATGATTTTCAAAGCACATCAGGGGCAACGAACGGACCGCCGGATGAAAAAAGGAGCAAGGTTGATACTATAGTTACGGTTCCGGACGGCAGTACAATTATACTTGGCGGACTTACAAAACTTAATCAGACCAAAACAGCAAATAAGGTTCCGCTGCTTGGTGATGTTCCTATTGTTGGGACATTGTTCCGCAAAACAGCAAAAGTAGATGTAGGCAACAAGCTCTACGTATTTGTCAAGGCCAATATCCTTCGGCCTGAAGAGACTGAGGGGTTAAAGCAGTTGGAAGATATTTCGCAGAAAAACAGAATTGAATTTGAAAAAGCTGAGGCAAAATTTCAGAAGTATGAGATGTCTCCATCTGTAGAAGAATTGCCGATGGAGCCGGAACGCGTGCTGGACCAGTGAAACCTGAAATAATATCGAAATAAATAATGTATTAGGCTATGGACATGCAGTTGAATGAAAGACCTGCTGATAAAAACGGCTCAAAGGACAGGGATAGTTGATGCGGATGTTCTTGCGACATTTCTCGAGCAAAACGCTGACAGCCCTGTGCGGCTGGACGAACTGCTGCTCGGCTGTCCGCATTTTACTGAGGATGCCGTTTTGCGGTTGTTCGCGGAAGTTTTAAAGATAGAATATCTTGCCGAGATTAATCCTGCCGATGTTCCCAAGCAGTTTATCGAAAATGTCCCGCCGATTTATGCTCAGCATCATTACCTGATAGGTGTAAAGACCAACCCGCAGGACAGCGAAATCACGGTTGTACTTTCCAAACCGTTTGACAGCGAATCGGTTGACAATGTTTCAAGGCTTACCAAATCGCCGGTAAATATCGCACTTGCGACAAGAACCGCCATAACAGCAGCGATTGATGTAGCGTATGAACAAAAAACCACTGTTATCGACGAGGTTGCCGAGGAGCTTGACGCCCAAAATCTCGACCAGCTTGTCGATGAAGTCGCTACCGCGGACGATTTGTTAGATGTTGTAAATCGCCCACCCGTAATCAGGCTCGTCAACGATATACTTTTCCGCGCTTTGCAGTTGAGGGCAAGCGATATTCACGTCCATCCTTACGAGGGTAAGATTCAAATTCGGTACCGGATTGACGGCATTTTGTACGATACGCTCAGTCTTAACCGCAATGTTCTGTCTCTTGTAGTCTCGCGTATCAAGGTTATGGCTGGAATGGATATAGCCGAGCGGAGAATGCCCCAGGATGGAAGATGTTCGGTTCGGCTGGGCAATCGCGAAATAGATTTGCGTGTTAGCACTGTGCCGACAAGCTACGGCGAACGATGCGTGCTGCGATTGCTCGATAAAAGCACGGGACTTTTCAGTCTTGCCGAACTGGGGATGCTGGAAGACGATATGAAGGTATTTGATTCACTGCTGGACCGTTCGCACGGCGTAATATTTGTTACAGGCCCGACCGGCAGCGGCAAAAGTACTACGCTTTACGCCGCGCTTAACAGAATGAACGCTGTGCAAAAAAATATTATCACCATAGAAGACCCGATAGAATATCAGCTTGAGGGCATAAGCCAGATGCAGGTCGCAACGAGAAAGGGTATGACTTTTGTTACAGCGCTGCGGCACGTCTTGCGGCAGGACCCGGACGTGATAATGGTCGGCGAAGTCCGCGACGAGGAAACGGCAAGGATGGCGATACAGTCGTCTCTGACAGGCCACCTTGTATTCAGCACTTTGCATACCAACGATTCGGCGGGGGCCATCAGCAGACTTTTAGACCTCGGCGTAGAGCCTTACCTTGTAAGCTCATCGCTTGTCGCAGTGCTTGCACAAAGGCTGGTGAGAAAAATCTGCCCGGAATGCAAGGAGAGATACGAACCTGCCGAACACGAACTGCGAGAGCTTGGTATTGGCGATAGAGGAAGCGTCGAATTTTATGCGGGAGCCGGATGCAGCAAGTGCTTTAATACCGGCTATAAAGGCAGGACGGGTATATATGAGCTTATGCTGCTCGATGAGCAGATTCGTGAAATGGTTAACGTTCGCCAGACCGCAGGCGTGATAAAGCAAAAAGCGATTGAAAAAGGACTTCAGACCCTGCGAATGGACGGAGCAAGGAAAGTTATGGCGGGAGCTACAACGATTGCAGAAGTGTTGAGAGTTACACAAGCGGATATATAAATAAATATTTAACGTCCAACATCGAACGTTTAACGTTAAACATTGAATAAAAAATATGAAGAAACAGAAATATGATTTAGAACAAAGATTGCTGCGCGTCGCTCGCAATG
>JAHJUV010000062.1 GCA_018828825.1 Planctomycetota bacterium
CGATGAACAGTATAACGGTATAGAGTTGATGGCTACAATCACATTTCACTGCCCGAAATGCGAATATTTATGCGCATTTAAGGATGCTTACGCGGGCCGAAGGGCGAGATGCCTGCGGTGCAATCAGGTCTTTATTATCCCGACATCTGATAACGCAAAAGCAGAGAAGGTTAAACTGTCCAAAGAAATAGAGCTTGGTAAGCCGCTGCCGGGTTTTTATGAGGCGGTTTTCAAATATTCTTGGCGGGCTATCTTTAAAAAGCAAAGTCTGGGAACCCTTCTTTTCATACTTATTGCGACAGCTCTGAAATTTTTTGTCGTCCATCTTGATTACTCCGTAACGATACCCTGCCGAAGCGGTGGTACGATAGCAATCCTGCTGCCTGTGGGGTTGGTAATAACAGGTTTCGCCTGGGGCGGGATTTTCTGGTGCTATGCAGAGATAGTTTATTCCACGGCCTTTGATGTCGAGTCGCTGCCGCAAATCACTTTTGGCGGCGGGTTCGGTTATATTTTACTGGTTTTGAAATCTTTTTGCTCTTTTACGGTTGCTCTTTTGATTGTGATGCTGCCGGCTATTATCATTAAGAAGATTTTTGGTATCACCGGAATACAGCAGGGCTGGACAGTTTTTTCGTTTGTTGTGCTTGGATTATTTCTGTTTCCGATGGCCGTGATGATGGTAAGTATCAGCAGGGACCTGTTAATGCTTTTCAGGCTGGATTATTTTTTTACGCCGATAAGAAAAGCCTTTTGGCATTATCTTTTTCTGGCCGGGCTTTTCGTCCTTACTTGGCAGATGCAATATATCAGTCTGAATTATGAAGACGTTGCGGGACGGCCCAATTCGGTAATTGCCCTGCATCTGTCGGCGGTATTGGGCATACAAATCCTCGCTATTTTCACAATGAGAGCGACGGGGCTGTTTTACAGGCACTTTGCCTGCTATTTTAAATGGTAAGTCTGGTAATTATTACGTGAAATGTGGTTAAGGTGTAAAAAATAAGGTACTTCTTTAATCTTTGCGGCTTTGTGTCTTTGTGGCAATCGTATGGGTCTGAAAAATGTGCTTGCATAAGGGCTTGCAATGCGTATAATTAGCTTAAAACCGCGGGTGTAGCTCAGTGGTAGAGCGTCACGTTGCCAACGTGAATGTCGTGAGTTCGAGCCTCATCACCCGCTTTAACAGGCCGTCAATAAATGATTTGGTCTGAAATGAGAATGTAAAAAATTGCTATCCGCCCGCAGGCGGATTCATCAATTTTGCGTTTTTATTTTTAAACTTTGAATTTAAATATTATCAGTGAGGTACCGGCTAAATTTAGTCTGGCGCTGGTCGCTGATATGTCATAAGGCCGATTAAGGGCTTCAGGACATATTCGACCTGAAGTTTTTTTATTTTATAAGGAATCTTAAATAGAATAGGAGCAGCAAATGGCAAAAGAAAAACAGGCCAATGAACCACAGGCCGAAACCAAAGACGAAATTAAAAACATCGTAAAAATCACCGATGCAGGTCCGTGCAAAAAGAAAATCAGCGTTGAAATCCCCGCCGAGACAATCGCTAAAGCCTTTGACGGCCAATACGAGGACCTCAGGAAAAACGCTCTTGTTCCCGGCTTCCGCAAAGGCAGGGCACCGCGAAGGCTGCTCGAAAAGCGATTCGGCAAAGAGTCCTCGCTGCAGGTAAAGCTCAAACTCCTCGCCGATGCAAGCGAGGCCGCTTTGAAAGACAATAACGTCGAATCGCTCGGCGAGCCGGACATCGACCACGAAAAAATCGAACTGCCTGCAACAGGCCCGATGAAATTCGAATTTGAAATCGAGGTAAGACCGGACATTAAACTGCCGGAACTCGAAGGCATACCCGTCGCCAAGCCCAAACTTGAGGTTACAGACGCCGACGTCGAAAAGGAAATCGCAGAATTGCAAAAACGCCTCGGCACCTGGAAGCCAAAGGACGGCAAAATTGCCGCCGCCGACCAGATAATCGCAGACGTCACTTTGAAATGCGATGGCCAGACCGAGAAAATGGCCAATACTGAAATCCATATCCACCATCGAGGCTTTGTCGGCAAGGTCGTCGTTGACGATTTGGACAAACTACTCGTCGGCGCAAAAACAGGCGACGTAAAAACCACCACGACCGATGTCCCTTCGAGCTTCCATGAGGAACAATACCGCGGCAAAAAAGTCGATGTCGAAATCAAAATCAGCGATGTAAAAGAACTTGTCCCCGCTGAACTGAACGAAGCCTTCTTCAAGAGAATCGGCGTTCCGAACGCCGACGACCTTAAAGCCAATATCCGCCAGAGAGGCGAACGCGACCTCGAAAGACAGCAGCGAGATGCAATACGTCAGGAAGTCCGGCAATACCTGCTCGGCAAAGTCGATTTCGACCTGCCCGAAGACGTCGTCGCAGACCAGTCCCGCAGCATCCTCCAGCGGCAGTATACGAGAATGCTCCTCCAGGGTGCAAAGGCCGAAGAAATTCAAAAGCAGATGGAACAGTTAAAAGCCGCAAGCCAGCAGCAGGCCGAGGAAAGCCTCAGGTCATATTTCATTATGGATACGGTAGCGAAGAAATTTGACATCAAGGCCACCGACGAGGAAATCAACGGCTACATCGCTCAGGCCGCTATGTACAGACAGGTCAGACCGGAAAAGCTGCGTGAGCAGATGTCCCGTGACGGCTCGCTTGTCGAAGCCGCTCTTGAGATAAGAGAAATCAAATGCATCGATAAAATTCTCGAAACCGCAAAGATTTCAGAAGTCGCACCCGAAAAAATAGCCGCAAAACACAAAAAAGCCGAAGCCAAACCGGCCAAAAAAGAAGCTCCCAAAAGGGAAGCCGAAAAGAAAACTGAAAAGGCCGAAAAACCGGCCCCGAAGAAAGAAACCACGAAAAAAGAAGAAAAACCAACTCGCGGTGAGCGCGGTCGAACCGAACCCAAAAAGGAATCAAAGGCGACACCCAAAAAAACCGCACCAAAGAAAAAAGGAAAGTAATGCCATTCCCGAGAAGTTGCTTTGGTTGGGATTACTGCAGGGGAAAAATTTATGAAAATTCCAATTACAAAATACGGTTTGCCTCAGGTGGTAATTTACCCCGGCCTGTGCGTTCTCGCGATGGCGGCAGCGTCTGTCCTCGCGGCGGTCAATATATCGGTGTTTTGGGTAATTGAAGTTGTTTTGGCGATAGTTTTGATTTGGTTATTGTCCTTTTTCCGCGACCCGAATCGCAAAATCCCGGCAGGGGACAATTTAATCCTTTCGCCTGCCGATGGCACAATCAGCGATATAGAAGTCGTTGACGAACCAAACTTTATCGGAGGCAAAGCGATTCGAATCGGCATATTTTTGAGCATTTTCAGCGTCCATATCAACCGCACCCCCTGCGCGGTGAAAATCGAAAAAATCACTTATCGCAAAGGCAGTTTCATAAACGCTATGAACCCAGAAAGCGGTAAGGTCAACGAATCAAACGACATAGCGATGACACGATTGGCCAAACCCAACGAAAAAATCCTTGTTCGCCAGATTAGCGGCGCAATTGCCCGCCGAATCGTCTGCGATGCCGAGGGCGGTCAGGAATTTGCTGGCGGAACCATTTTCGGAATGATAAAATTCGGCTCAAGGACCGAACTTTATCTGCCTGCCGAAAGCCCGGCTAAAATAATCGTTAAGAAGGGCGACAAGGTTAAGGCGGGCCTATCGATACTTGCTCAATATGGACGAACCGATTAACAAATCAGAACGTGCAAAGCGAAACCTCTTGCGGACTGTCCGCAGGCAAAGGCTGAAATATATCTCTATCCTGCCTTCGCTGGTTACACTTCTCAATGGCGTTTTCGGTTTCGCTGCGATAGTCTTCGCCGCAAAGGCCGGCCGCCCAGACGCATTGGGCCTTGGCGTTTCAAGTCATCATTTCCCGTATTTTTCAATGGCCTGTTATATGATTTTCTTCGCGATGATTGCCGATATGCTCGACGGCCATTTGGCAAGGCTCAGTCAGAGCACAAGCAGTTTCGGCGGCCAGCTCGACAGCCTTTGCGATGCAATCAGTTTCGGCGTAGCGCCGGCGTTTCTTATGCTCCGTGTCGTCGAGAACAGGGCCGCTTTCGACAATCCCGTTTTTGATGTTTTTGTCTACCGCTTCTTATGGCTTAGTGCCGTGATATATTTCAGTTGTGCCGCCATCAGGCTTGCGAGGTTCAACGTCGAAAACGAAGAGGATGAGGCCAGCCATATGAGCTTTTCAGGTCTGCCGACCCCCGCAGCCGCCGGCGTCGTTACAAGTCTTATTCTTCTCAATCAGGACATCGTCAAAAATTTTGGTATCGGCAATACCATCTTTGCCCAGATCGAATACAATATTATCATCGCCGTTCTGCCGTTTGTTACGCTGGCCATCGCGGTTCTTATGGTCAGCAGAATCCGCTATCCGCACATCATCAATCAGTATCTTCGCGGTAGAAAACCGTTTGCTTATCTTTTATGGTCGATAGCAATTGTGGTAATGATAATTTATTGTTTTGAAATCGCTTTAGCGTTTGTTTTTTGTACTTTCGCGGCCAGTGGCTTTTTCAAATGGTTCCATTCCCGTTTCATCGCCCACAAAACCGCCCCGGGCCAACCCGAAGAGCCGCCCGTCATTACTATCTCGCATTAACCCCCACTCTTGCTTTCGCAAAAAAGCGCGGGGGTGAATTTTCCTTGCGGCTTTTTACAAAACTGTTATTATTGTCCGTCTTTATTAAAGGATTGTATATTGAAAGAAACTAAAAGACATATATCCCGCGAAATAGGACTCGAAATTGGTCACATCGTCGGCAAGGGTATGTTCAAACTCGACCATTTGCACTATGGCCTGTGGAAAAAGGGTCTCGAACCGGAAATCCTCAATCTCCACATCGCGCAGGACGAATATTGCAAATTTATAATTGCCCACATTCCCGCTGAGGTAAAATCGATTCTCGATGTCGGCTGCGGCGCAGGCGCCTTCTCGAAAAGGCTCGTCGATTTAGGCTACAATGTCGATTGTGTCTGTCCTACCGAATATCAGAATAAGCTCGTCGAGCAGCTTCTCGGCGGCACCAGCGAAGTTTTCAAGTGCAAATTGGAAGATATCCGAACCGACAAAAAATACGATATGGTGCAGTTCTGCGAAAGCTTTCAGTATATCGACCTTGACCGCGTCCTTGACATCGCCGGCTCGCTGATAAAGCAGGGCGGGTATATGCTCATCTGCGACTTCTTCAAAATCCAGTCTGCTGACAAATGCGGCATAAAAGGCGGCCACAAATTCGACAAATTTATGGACCTGCTCGGCAAATCCCCCTTTGAAGTTATCGAAAATATCGACATCACAGAACAGACTGCTCCGAATATGGACATTCTCGACCGCGCAACAAAAGAGGTTATGATACCTGTCGTAAGTGCTGCCGAGCGGTTTGTCCGTAGCAGACATCCATTTGTTCTGAAACTTATCAAATGGCGGTACAGAAAAAAAATCGAAAAGGCTGAGAAAAAATACCTTCAGGGCAAACGCGCAGGCAAGGATTTCGCCGAATCTAAAACTTACAGGCTCTTCGTTTGCAGAAAAACCAAATAATTTGCCTCGCTGCCGATACTTTTTTTGACAATTCGCCGTTTCCTGTTATAATCCGTCTCAATCGGTTTTAAACACATTTTAAGTCAATTTAAGGCATACAAATGCGTCTATCCGCCAGGATGCAAAAAAGACAATGGCATATTTTACCTGCCGACCCAATTGCGGGTCAGCTTGTCGAAGAGCTCAAAATCCCGCCTATTCTTGCCCAGGTCCTCGTCAATCGTCAGATAAAAACTCCCGACCAGGCAAAATCTTTTCTCAATCCCAAACTCAACGACCTTATCGAGCCTGACCAGATGCCCGGCATGAGTGCCGCCGTCGGTAGAATCGAAAAAGCCGTCAAAGATAAACAGAAAATCACAATCTACGGCGATTATGACGTTGATGGCATTACTGCAGTTTCGATTTTGCTCGGCCTTTTCCGCCTCCTCGGCGCCGAAGTCGATTATTACATCCCGCACAGGGTCGATGAAGGCTACGGCCTCAACATCGAAGCTATCGACCAGATTGCCCGCGCCGGCACAAAGCTCCTGATTACCGTCGATTGCGGCATAAGCGCTTTCGATTCTGCCATCGTCGCACAGGAAAAAGGCATCGACCTCGTAATTACCGACCATCATCGTCCCTCGCCCGATGGCAAACTCCCTTACGCCGTCGCCATCGTACATCCGAATCTCGACAAAAACTATCCCGCCCAGTTTAGCTCAGGCGCAACCGTCGCCTTCAAGCTCGCCTGGGCCGTTGTCAATCGTATCAAAGGCGCATCGCCAACCCCGCCGCATCTTAAAGAGTATCTCATCAACGCAACCGTCTTTGCCGCGATGGGTACTATCGCCGATGTCGTTGACCTCCGCGATGAAAACAGAATCATCGGCAGCTTCGGCCTCCGCGCAATCTCCGAATCGTCGCTCCCCGGCATAGAGGCCCTCATAAACGTCGCCGGCGTAAAGAGCAAAACCATCGACAGTTTCCACATCGGCTTTTGCCTCGCTCCCGTCCTCAACGCCGCCGGCAGAATGGGCCACGCTCGCCTCGCCGTCGAATTGCTCACAAGCGACAACTCCTTAAAAGCCATCCGCATCGCAGAATATCTCAAGGAACAGAACAAACAGCGCCAGCAGCTTGAAAAGAAAATCTTTAAGCACGCCTGCTCTATGATGACCGACCGTGGCTTCGACCATCCCGACAGAAAAACCATCGTCCTCGCCAGCGACCAGTGGCACACCGGCGTTATCGGCATCGTCGCCTCAAGACTGGTCGATAAATTCTATAAACCCACGATTCTTTTGAACATCGCAAACGGCAAATCGCAGGGTTCGGGCCGTTCTATCGAAGGCTTCGACGTCCTTGCTGCCGTCACCGCCTGCCGCAAACATCTCAACTCTTTCGGCGGTCACGCTATGGCCGCCGGCCTTACCATCGACGCCGACAAAATCGACGCCTTCTGTGAAGATTTCGAAAACTACGCCGCCGCAAACTGGAACGAAGAAGAATTTGTCAGCCGCCTCGAAATCGACGCCGTCTGTTCACTTGCCGACCTGTCCGTCCCGACCGTCAGATTGCTTTCTACGCTCGGCCCATTTGGAAGCGGTAATCCTTCGCCCGTCTTCGTCGCAAAAGGCGTTAGGCTTAACGCCTCGCCGCGCAGGGTAGGCGTCAGCGGCACACATCTCCAGTTGGCCGTCACCGACAAAACCGCTTCCGTCAGGTGTATTGGCTTTGGTATGGCACATCTCGAAAAAAAATTATTGGAAAACGAATTCTTCAATATCGCCTTTGAGCCCCAGATTGACACATTCTACGGCGGCCCAGCGGTTCAATTAGTTTTAAACGACATCCAATTCGAATAATCACTTTATCCGAAATTCAAAACCGCGTGTTTCCCGTGATATTTCTTTGCCGCCTCGTCGTATGCTTTCTCCGCTTTTATTTCGCTCTTGAAGTTTCTTCCGCTTCAGGTCTGCGGAGATACAGTGGCACAAGGCCCACGGGGTCGGAAAATTTATTCTCCATCGCCATTTTCGCCCCGATTCTGAAAACATTTGATGCCCTGGGCGACCAGTATTTCTTGTCAAGTATTCTAATATTATTAGTTTCGAACTTTTTGGCGTAGTAGAGCAAACCTTCCCCAAGCAGCCAAATTGGTTCACTATCAAATTTTTCTTTGAACTGTTCGGCGGTCATCATACAGTCAGGCAGAGTCTTTTCCCAAGTGCCGTTTTTCCTTTCGAACGCTGCGATGAAAAACTGGTTTCTCTTTGCATCGATTATGGTGGCAATTTTCTCCATTTTTACATCATCTACATTCATCGCCATCGCTTCGCTGGTATGTACAGCGACGATTTTACTCTGTGCGGCAAGTGCCATCATCTTTGCGACCGTTACGGAGATTCGGATTCCGGTGAAACTGCCCGGCCCAATTGAAATGTAGATATGTCCTATCTTGTTAAAATTTTTTCTGGATTTTTCCAAAAGTTCCGTTATAGTACCGAATAATTCGGCACTATGCCGAAGTGGGGCAGAAAAGGTTTTTTCGTCCGATAAATCTTGTCCACAACCAATGGCTACAGACCCTATTCTGCCGGTAGTTTCCAAAGCTACGGCGGATATTTGGTGTGTAATTGCTGATTTTTCCATAACTTCAGTTATTTTAGTGAATTATCAGTTTTGCATATCTTGTTGAGCGACTTTTTTTGAGAAGATTTTGCTCTATAACTGCCCTTTAGCTGCCGATGTAACTACCGAATAATAATGGATATTTTGATTATACAATGCAACTTGAAAAACGCAAAATATTATAAATGCCTAAATTTGACTTGAAAAAAATGAAAATTTTTGTTAAAATAGATAATCTCGGTAACAGTAGTAAAATCAATAAGATATATGCAACCGAACAGTATAGTAAAAGGGACAGTATAATAAAGAGAGCGTTATCTTATTACATCTGTTAAATGATTAATTTGTACAGGAGACAACCAGTGTCTATAGGGATATCGACGGCGAGATGGCATGTAAGAGTCATTTTGACGGTGCTATTAATTTTGGGTTTGACTGCTTCGCTTAGCCTGGCGGCAAGCGACACAGCGACCAAAGCTCAGACCATGCGTCAGACAGGCAAACAGATTCTTGAAGTTGGTTATGAGCAGTACCGCAGAGGTATGTACGATGATGCGAAAACAACGCTTGAAAAAGCAGCGGCATATCGCCAATATCTCAGCGTCTCTGATGCAAGCAAACTTGACGAACTTCTTGAGCAGTTGAGTTCACAGCCGAGTCCTCCGGTCAGTCAGCCTGAGCAGGTAATTGTAGAGCAACAGACAGAACCGGTAATTGTAGAGCAGGATGTAAATCAGGTGGTTGTTATTGAACAGCCGCTCCAGCCCCAGCAGCCCGACATAAATTCTGAATATATCGAATTTGTGCTCGTAAATGAGAGCGATATCAATCAGGCAGCTCAACCACAAGCACCTGTTCAGCCGCAGGTTTATCCGGAGTTTATTGCCCCTGCTCCTCAGGCTGATGTGAATTATATTATAATTGATGTAGATAAACTAAATCAGCAGCCAACCCAGCCCCAATCCTATGTTGCCCCAGCTCCGCAGGAGCAGGAAAAGGAAAGCTATATTGAGGTTGTTAAGCAGAAGCAGCGTATTCAGCAGAGCTATACAAAAGCCGTTGTCAATGAAGCTATTACAAAGGCAAAAGAATATGCGGATAAAGAGGATTTTGCGAAAGCCCGGGGTGAGATATCACGTGCCTCCGCAGTCGTTGAGAAAAACAAACTGCTTCTCGGCGATGCGGATTATACACAGTATGCCGCGACTTTGCAACAGCTTATGAGTGAAATCGAGACGCGCAGGTCAGCGATAGAAAGTCAAAAGGCTGAAAAAGCCAGGGCCGAAGCGAAAATATCACAGGAAAAACTCAGAGCCCAGCAGACTGCCGACAAAAAACAAAGAATACAAAGCCTTTTGTCGCATTCGGCCGAATACCAGGAGCAGCAGAGATACGATGAAGCTCTTGCCGAAATTGAAACAGTTTTAGCCATCGACCCGATAAACAGGGAAGCATTGAGAAGCAAACAAATGCTCGAAGATATCATAAATCTTCGAACACAGCTCGAGGTAAAGCGCGAAATCGGGCGTCAGGAGGAAGCCATATTTACCGATACACAAAGGTCTATGATTCCTCATTCAGGCATAAAGCCCACATATCCTCGCAATTGGCAGGACATTGTTGCCAAAAGGAAGCCAAGTATAATCTCCGGTCTTCCTCCTGAGGATATAGCAGTTTATGAGCAGCTTAAAACCATAGTTGATTTGTCATCTCTTACTCCGGATACTCCGCTGAACGAAGCAATAGAGATTATAAAAACTTCGGTTGACCCGCCGTTAAAAATAATTGTCAGGTGGAGAGACCTTGATGAAAACGCATATATCGAGCCTGATACGATTATTGGCATGCAGGGTATTAGCGGTATATCGGCAGGAAAAGCCTTAAAGGAATTGCTGAATACGGTTTCCGGTGGTTTTGCTAATATAGATTATGCTGTGGAGGACGGTATTATAACTATAGCAACAAGAGCGTCTTTGCCGGACAAACTTGTTACACATGTTTATGATATTACCGAGCTTATTGGCAGGACGGCCCAGTTTGAGGCAGACTTGGAGATTAGTACGGGTGGCGTCGAAGGTGGTGGTGGTGGTGGTGATGCTACAATCGAAGATGCGATTGAACGGCAAACTGCCGAGACTGTAATAGAAATGATACAGGAAACTATTGAACCTTTAAGCTGGTTAATCAACGGCGGCGAGGGCACAATGAGCGCTCACGGTAATAAACTTGTGGTAAGCCAAACCCCGCAGATCCACGAACAGGTTCAAAAACTTCTCCTTGAAGACCTTCGCGAATCGCTTGGTCAGCAGGTTTCGATAGAAACCAGATTTTTGTTTGTTACCGAAAACTTCCTTGAGGACATTGGTTTTGGTATTAGTAGGTTAACTGTACCTTCAGGGAATCTTTTTGGCAGTCCTTATACATTTATGGATTTCCAGTTTGGTCACGGCAGTAATGTTACTCCAACAGATACGTCTATATCAGGAAACTTGGCTGAGAGTGTCATGGCATCGGCAGTTCAGCTTGCCGGCGGCGTACAATATGGTTCGGTATTGGACGATTTAACTGTTGCGTTTTTCTTAAGAGCGGTTCAGTCTCACAGAGATGCTAAAGTCCTTACCGCACCAAGGGTTACAGTTCTCAGCGGCGAATCGGCTTATATCAGAGTAATCAAAGAAACAACTTATGTTTCAGATTATGAATTTGAGGACATAACATCTTCAACTGATGGTGCGCCGATAAGAATTATTGCCAATACTACGAGAGATATTATAAGTGGCGGTGTTGTGCTTAATGTAACTCCGACAATAAGCGCCGACAAAAAATATGTTACCCTTCTAATCGGCACTAACTATACAAAGACAAATCTTTCTGAGGATTTCGTTTATTCTGCGACTACCGGTCAGGCGTTCCCGATTTCGCTGCCTACTTCGGAGGTTTCTGAAATTCAAACTCGTGTGAATGTTCCTGACGGAGGCACGCTGCTCATCGGCGGTCAGAAACTCGGCGCCGAGATTAATAAGGAATCAGGTGTACCGGGCCTTTCAAAAATACCGGTTATTGGTCGGCTGTTCAGCAGCCGCAGCAAGGTAAAGGACCAGGATGTCCTGCTTGTGCTTGTAAAGCCGACAATTATCCTGCAGCAGGAAGCTGAACGCGAAGCTTTTGCTCCTCTTGAGTAATTGAACTTTTATGGAAATTACAAAGGCCCCCTCTCCCCTATGCTTTCTTGCGGCGAAAGCAAGAATAGGGGAAGCGAGGGGGTTTTTTATGACCTGCTATTGAAACTTTTGCTTTACCGCCTGATAACCGTAATGCGCCAGCAGATTATCCAGAATGACCATTGCGGCGTAATTTTCCGCCACCGGCCAGACTCTGGCGACTATTGTCGGGTCTCTTCTTGTAATAGCGGCCAGCATTTTGTTCTCAAGCGTGTATTTGTCGATTGTATGCTGCGGTTTGTCGATTGTAGGCGTCGGTTTAACTGCCAGTTTAATAATAATGTCCTGTCCGGTCGATAATCCGCCGGTTATGCCGCCTGCGTTGTTTGAATCGAATATCACTTTGCCTTTTTCCGAATGCATCTGGTCGTTATCCTGCAGGCCTGTCATATCCTTCACGGCAAAACCTGCTCCAATTTCAACTCCCTTTACCGCTCCGATACCGAGCATTTTGCCCAGTTCGGCGTCCAGTTTGTCAAAAATAGGCTCTCCAAGACCGACAGGTGCACCCTTTACGATAACTTCCACAATGCCGCCCGCCGAATCGCCGCCTGCGGAGATTTTATTACAGGCTTTTACCATTTCTTCTGCTGCTTCGATGTCTGGACAGTTGAGAACAGGATGAACGCCATATTTTTCTTTGATATTTTTGGCATCTGCCTTTGGAGCTTTGTCACGTATCTTGTCGATTTCTTTTTCAATCTGGGCAAAGACCGCCATTTTCTCAAGAAATCTCATTTCAGTTGTTATTCTGCCCTTAGCGTAGATTTCCTGATAAAATGGGTCCAGGTCTCGTCTCATCTGTTTATAACGGTCTGTGTATTTCAGGGCATTGTCGCTGTCGACATCGCCGCAGCGGACTGAGGCAAGTTCCTTGACGTAGCTGAAAACTTCAATGCCGCATTTTTTGAGGACTTTCTTTGCGATGTAGCCTGCGGCAACAATCGTTGAAGAATATCTTCCACTGAATATTCCGGCTCCAATGGCATCGTCAGCAGGACCGTACTTTATAAAAGAAGCATAGGAAGCGTGTCCCGGTCGGGGTGTTCTGTTGGTATCCTGATACTGTTTTATATGTATAAAATGTCTGTCGAGGTTCGGAATAAGGATAGTCAAAGGCGTGCCGTTGGTAAGACCCTTATTCTTTGCGTTCTCGACTGTATCAGCGGCATTAACGCCCGTATAGATTATCGGTAAATCAGGTTCTTTACGGGGCGAACTGAGCTCATCGGCCCCGGGCTTTCGCAAAAGCAAATCGCCGTAGATTTCCTGCTCTGTTATCGGCATAGCAGGGGGATGGCCCTGAACCACAACACTTAATCCGTCCTGGTACGAGCCTCCTGCCGCCGTTACCTGAAACATCCTTCCAAAATGACAGCCTAAC
>JAHJUV010000063.1 GCA_018828825.1 Planctomycetota bacterium
GGCTGGAGGAGTTGCGCTGAGAACTATCGGCCTGCGCGAATCAATCCAAGGGACTGCGTACACCGAGCAGATTCCGTCCCGCCACATGCGTGTAGATCATCGTGGTCTTTACGTCTTTATGACCCAGCAAATCCTGAATGGTGCGGATGTCGTACCCGTTTTGCAGCAAGTGGGTTGCAAAACTGTGCCGCAGGGCATGGATTGTGGCCGGTTTGGCCAACCCGGCCCCGCTTACGGCCTTTTTGAATTTTTTCTGTAAGTTGGACGGGAACAGGTGATGGCGCCTGGTTATTCCTGTCTGAGGATCGGTGGACTGGCTCTCGGCCGGGAACACCCAGAACCAGGGCCATTCCGTCCCGGCATTGGGATATTTTCGCCCCAAACCCTCGGGCAAGGCGATTCCCGGCAGATTGTTGCGCCGATCCTGCTCAAATTTCTTCCGGGCCAGGCCCAGTTGCTCCTGCAAGTCGCCAACCAGGCTTTCAGGCAAAACAGTCATCCGGTCCTTATTTCCCTTCCCGCTTCTGATCGTCAGGCATTTCCCTTCCAGATCAAGGTCCTTAATCCGCAAGTGCAGGCATTCACGCAAACGCAGACCACAGCCGTAGATGAGTTGCGCCATCAGCTTATATGTCCCATCCATTTTTGAAAAAACCCTAAAAACTTCCTCCCTGGTTAAAACAACCGGCAGTCTTGCTGTCCGCCTCGCTCTGACAGCCGCGCCAATCTGCATCTCCCGGTCAAGAACATTTCGGAAGAAGAAAAGTATGGCGTTGAGCGCCTGGTTTTGGGTGCTGGCTGAGACATTGCGGTCCACGGCCAGATGGCTCAAAAAATTGCGAACATCAGCGTCTTCAATGGCTTCAGGTTCTTTGGCCTGCAGAAACAGATAAAAACGGCGGAGCCAACCAAGGTACGATTGTTCGGTCTTCAGGGAGCGATGCAACAACCGTAAGGACTTTACCATCTCATCTGCGGCCTGTTGCCACTTTTCAGAACTGTCCTTGGCCGGGGATTTTTCATGGCGGACTTGTTGCGCCTGATAAAACATGAGCAACCGCAATGCTTCGCCAGCCTGCTCAACTTGCCACGGTTCCTGCTTTCTGGAAAGATCGTCGAGAAACTGCATGACATCCTGCTCATTAACAGGCGGGAGCGATTCGGCGCTCAGACCATGAAAGGCCACAAACCTCTTCACCCATGCCAGGAAATAAGGGGCCTTTTTTTCTGTAACCAACCGTCTTGAAAGAATAAATTGCTTGTAATGCTCCATGGTGTCAGGTAGACAGATAATACCCCGACTATTTTTAGCCGGAATTATATAGCTTGCTATATAACACCCCCCTACGGGGTGCAAAAGTAGCTGTTTAAGTAAAAAACGACGCGATTCCTACCCACATTAGATCAATTTGCAAGTTAGGAATCAAGCGGAAAATTTGGACTCGAGCTAGCTCGATAATATTATTGTTAGCGCATAAAAAACCCCTTGAAGCCTGCACCATATTCGCATACAATAAAGCATTAAATAAAAGGCGAAAAGGAGGTTTCCTATGCCCATTAGCATAACTGAAGATATTCGGTCTATCACTGACCTCAAACGAAACACTAACGCGGTTCTTGAGCAAATCCACAAAACCAAACGTCCTGTTGTATTAACCGTCAACGGCAAAGCAGAAGCTGTGCTTGTTGACGCGAAGGAATACGAAAAAATCACGAACGCCTTTAATTTGCTTAAACTGCTAGCGCCAGCCGAGGAGGATATAAAAGAAGGTCGTTACACCGAGGCAAAAGATTTCTTTAAGGAGTTTAAACGTGCCAAAGAAATTTAAAATCCATCTTACACGAAATGCCCAAAACGACCTTGAGCATATCTTCTTTTATATTGCCTCTGACAACATAAATAATGCCAAAAAATTCATACTTGAACTGGAAGAGAAAATATACAGCCTGGACACATCACCTGAACGCTGTCCCTACATTCCCGAAAACATATTTTTTGGCACAAACTACAGGCATTTAATTCACAAAAAATATCGAGCAATTTACAAAATAAACAATGCCGATGTTTACATCCTAAGGGTAGTTCATGGATCTAAGTTGCTAGAATTATAACAAATTGCGCTAACAATTCGCTCAAGCACGACGCGCGAGCACGCCAGTTTTAACGGCTTCGGCCAACTCATTACAACTCGAATTTACTCAACCTCAGCTAGGCGCGCGTCTTAGCTTTGCGTTAGGCTTGGAGAGGATATGACACAGTTCGCAATCCAGAAAGATCGCTGGGTGGCGTGGCAGATGGTTCCCGGCTATATGGGCGAGCGATCCGTGCCCTACTGCTCCCCGGTATACGTCACGGCCGTCAAGCCACTCAAGACTGGCAAGAGTATCCTGAAACTGGAATTTCTGAATGTGCTCTACGCACAAGGCGTTCAAGACTTCAGCCTCGATATCAGAGTCCTGAAGCGGGCAAAGGACTTCCTGGTTGGAGAGTTGATCTACGCACCAGGGGAAGACTCTGGGCGCGTCGCCATAGTCAGCCATATCGAGTTCTCATGGGTTGAGCGCTTCTGTCCTGAGCTATGGTACCACAGACCTCCCAGCTCCACGTCGCAAGGAACCAACAGCATCAGCGCATACTTGGATGAGATATTCTTCGGCCCCAAGTCCCGACCGAGGTCATCATGAGGAAGAAGGGTCCAAAGCTGCTGGGCGATGCGGGAGAACATTTTGCCCTCAGTCAATTCAGTTTTGCGGAGCGCTACGCAGCGAAGATGCCTGACAACTGGGAAGCCTATGATCTGGTCGTGGAAACCGGTCATGGCCTTGCGCGTGTCAGCGTGAAGACGAGAAGCGAAACCGAAGGCTGGAGGGCAGGCAGTTGGTTCGTGTTCGACGACCGGAGGGAATGCGACTGGTATGTCTTTGTCTTCAAGACAGCCGAGGGGCAAATTCGATCATGGGTGATACCGTCCGATGTCTGCATCGCGAACGCCAATACCTTTACGGAAAAGCGAAAAGACCCATGGGTAAGAGATGTGTCGTGGGCGAAGCTCAATCGCGAACCCCTAAGTCGGTATGAAGACAACTGGAAAATGGAGCATGAACCCACAGGGGAAGCCTAACAAGACGCATGCAGAGCTACAAAATGGGATGTCCTTGTGAAAATCTAGCCCCCCCAGAAATGAATCTATCCGAGGTTTGTATTGGGCATCTATGGCTTTTTAAAAATATTAGCCCGGATGAAATGGGAGTACTTGCAGGAAATGCTAAACGGCGTCAACTCGAAAAAGGGCAGTTTATTTTTCACCAAGATGATTCATCGACCGAATTGTTCTTGTTGAAATCCGGCAGGGTAAAGTTGACAAAAATCCTCGAGAATGGAAACGAAATAACTTTAGACATTAGAAAAGCTGGCGATTTTATAGGTGAAAATGTCTTTGCGGAGGATAGTTGCTATCCGGTTAATGCCATATGTATGGACAACTCACTAACCTGCGGATTCGCTAGGGAGCAGCTAGACGAAATAATTCTGCAATATCCGAATATTGGTTTGCAGATAATAAAAAATATGAGTGAAAGAATTTCTCAACTGACTACGAAGGTCGGCTCAATGGCCGAAACAAGTATTGAAGATCGTTTGTATAGTGTGCTTAAGCAGGTAGCAAAAGAACATGGCACCTCCAGCCCGAAAGGTATGAAAATACAATTCCCTTTGACCCATGAAGAGCTAAGCTTTCTTATTGGCGCCCACCGCGTCAGTGTTACCCGCGCCATGAGGTATCTCAAGGAAACTGGGAAAATAATTAAAGAAAAACAATCTCTTATTGTCTCAACAGTTTGATTTTACACATTATTTTAGCATGAAAAAAAATAAAACAAATAAATGTAACACCTGCTACAACATATTGGTTCTGAGAAAGATATATTTTCCAAAAACAAACCTAAACCATGGAGGAAAATATGAATCCAAAAATCATCGGTATCTCAGGCAGCCCTGTAAAGAATTCAAACACAGACAGATTAGTTAAAGCCATTCTCGAAAGCAGTGGGCTTCCCTACGAATTTGTGAAGCTAAGTCGTAAAAAAGTGCAACCGTGCATTGCCTGTCTTGGTTGCACGGAGGATAATATTTGCAAAGTGAAAGATGATTTCCCAGAACTTGCGGAAAAAGTAAAAAATGCTGGTGCAATTGTCGTTGGTGGGTATCCGCCATATGGTACTGTTGATGGTTTTACAAAAGCTTTCCTTGAAAGGCTTTTTTCACTTCGGCACCAAAACGGTTTTAACCGTGGAAAATTAGCAGTTGTTGCTGTAACAGGAATTGGCCGTGGAGCCCCTGGTCTTAACGAAGCGAGCAATCAGATAACCCATGCCCTCACATTGGAAGGCATGGAAGTACTTGGCCAGGTAAAAGCTATCGGAAATCCTGAATGCATGGTCTGTGGTTTCGGTCAATCATGTGCTATGAGCGCTCTTCCTTGGATCTTTGGTGAGGACACAGAGGTGACACCTGAAAAATTTTGTACTGTAGAAAATCAAGATGAGATCTGGAATGAGGCAAAGAGGCTTGGTCAAGAAATCAACAAACGTCTTAGGCAGCAGCAAGCTATGTAGAAAAATGAGGAGAACTTTGCTCCTCATTTTTTTTGTGCAGCTTGTGTATTAATTTAGCAACAAACAGCAACGATTTTATTAAGTAATACAACAAGGTGGGCTAACAAAAGCATTCACCAGACGGCAAGAGGCGCTGCGGCGCTGACGCGTTAAGTTTGGGTGGGCCGCCGCTGAACTTATCGTTAGCAGTCAACAAATAATAAACGCATCTGTTGACATCAAGTCTTAATGTGGTACCATATTCGGACAGGAGGTCACACCATGAATATCTCATCTGACATTAAGCCTATATCCTTTCTGAAATCCCACGCCGCAGACATCCTAAAGCAGATCAACGACACTCATCGTCCTGTCGTCATTACACAAAACGGCGAACCAAGAGCAGTTCTTCAAGATCCCGAAAGCTATGACAACATGCGTAAAGCTATTGGCCTACTGAAACTCATTTCCCAAGGCGAAGAAGACATCAAGCAAGGGAAAATAAAAAGCCAAGAGCAGGTTTTTAAAGGCATTGAAAACATTTTGGCAAAGCATGAGAAATGAACACATTATACAATGTTCTTTGGGCCAGTGTAGCGGAAGATGACCTCAAAAACATTATTCTATATATCGCCGAAGATAGCCCCACCAATGCGAGAACAATTTTCGGGAAGATAAAAGAAAAAGCAGCAAGCCTTACACAGTTTCCTGAAAGAGGCCGGACCGTACCCGAACTTCAAGATCAGGGCATATTTCTTTATCGTGAGCTAATCGTTACACCTTGGAGAATTATGTACAGAATTTCTGACAAGAAAGTTTACATTTTGTCAGTGCTTGATTCCCGGCAAAATGTTTAAGACATCCTTTTGAAAAGATTAATTAAATGACAAACTGCTAACCAATCACTTCAGCGGACGGCGAGGACGGCTTGCGGCTTAAGCGGACAACTCATTGGCGCCGCCGCTGAGTTCCGTCGTCAGTTTGAAGACAAGAATGAAAATGAAAATTGACATCCTCCAGGGTGGGTGTGTATGATACACATCATGAAGAGTGGGGAAATTATAAAAAGACTGAAACAGGACGGGTGGATTCTCCATCATACCAAAGGAGATCATCACCAATTTAAACACCCAGAAAAGCCTGGCAAGGTCACAGTTCCTCATCCCAAAAAGGACCTCCCGATCGGCACGCTCCGAAATATCTTCAAGCAAGCCGGTTGGGAATGGAGATGAAAACATGAGATACCCAATTGTAATTCATAAAGACGAAACATCGGATTACGGAGTTACCTTTCCGGATCTTCCGGGCTGTTTCTCCGCTGGAGACACTATAGAGGAGGCAATAATCAATGCCCAGGAGGCAGCAGAATGCCATATCGAAGGAATTTTACTCGATTCCGAACCTATCCCTGTGGCGACAGACATTGAAAAACATAAAGAAAATTCAGGCTACAAGGATGGTGTGTGGGCCCTCGTTGATGTGAATTTAAGCAAACTATCACTTAAATCAAAGCGAGTTAATGTCACCATCCCTGAGAGAATTCTTAAATCAATCGATTATTATGCAAAGAAACATGGAGAAACCCGCTCAGGCCTTTTGACGCAAGCAGTTACTGAATACATGGCATCACATCAATGAAATGAAAGAATGGCGAACCAGGCGCTGCACA
>JAHJUV010000064.1 GCA_018828825.1 Planctomycetota bacterium
ATCGTTCGCTGTGAGGCTGGAATTTTTCGGCGACGAGATAGAAAAAATCAACTATATCAATCCGACGAGCGGAGAAATACTTGCGAAAGAAGAGCAATTGTTCGTGTATCCTGCGGGACATTATGTAATGCCTGCGGACAGAATTGAGGCCGCAACGGAGAGTATAAGGGCTGAACTCGATCAGCAGCTTATGAAACTGCGGCAGGAGGGCAAACTGCTGGAGGCTCAGAGGCTGCAGGCAAGGACGCTGTACGATATAGAAATGCTTAAGGAGATAGGGTTCTGCAGCGGGATTGAGAATTATTCAAGGCATTTAGGCGGCTTGCCTGCAGGGACAAGGCCCTATACATTGATAGATTATTTCGGGGACGATTTTCTTTTGTTTATCGATGAGTCGCACGTGACGGTGCCGCAGATTCGGGCGATGCACGCGGGAGATAAGAGCAGGAAAGAGGTTTTGGTTGAGCATGGGTTCAGACTGCCCAGCGCGATGGATAACAGGCCTTTGCGGCTGGAGGAATTTCAGGAGGACTGGAAGCACGTTGTATTTGTTTCTGCGACGCCTGCGGAGTTCGAATTGAATCTCAGTAAAGGTGCGATTGTCGAACAGGTTGTCAGGCCGACGGGCTTGCTTGACCCGGAAATATTTGTTCATCCTGCGGCGAACCAGGTGCCGCATTTACTCGAACAGATTGAAAAGCGTGTGCAGGCAAAGCAGCGGGTATTGGTTACGACGCTGACGAAGAGGCTTGCGGAGGATTTGTCAGCGTACATAACGAAAAAGGGATATAAATGCAGGTATCTGCATAGTGAGATAAAGACGCTGGAGAGGGTTCAGGTTCTGCGGGATTTGAGGAGCGGCCAGTTCGATGTGCTGGTAGGGATAAATCTTTTGCGAGAAGGACTGGATTTGCCGGAGGTGTCGCTGGTGGCGATTCTTGACGCGGATAAAGAGGGATTTTTGAGAAGTCAGACGTCTCTTATCCAGACTATCGGCAGGACGGCGAGAAATGTCGATGCGAAAGTGTATTTGTATGCTGACAGGGTGACCGAGTCAATGCAAAAAGCAATTGACGAAACGGATCGGCGGCGTAAAATACAGGTGCAATATAATAAGGAAAACGGGATTACGCCTGAGACGATAAAGAAACAGATTTATACCGGGCTGCAGGATAAACTGAAGGCCAGACAGGTAGCCCAGCAGGCGGTGAATCTCGGAGACGATGAATATGACGCCGCGGAGATAGCAGTACAGATTGAAAAGGAAATGCTCGAAGCGGCGGAGAAACTTGATTTTGAAAAAGCGGCGTTTTTGCGGGACCAATTGAAGGAACTGAAAGAACTGCCGCAGATAAGGAAACGAAAATGAAAAGCCCAAGCTCCGAAAGAGTAAGTCAACTTATAGATATGGCAATAGAGGAAGATTACGGCGGGAGAGACCCGTCGAGCGAACTGATGATACCGGCGGGGGCAAAGGGCAGGGCTTATATCATAACGCGTGAGGAAATTGTCGTTAGTGGTATGAATATTGCCAAAGAGGTGCTGAAGAGATATAACCTGGGACTGAAGCTGCGGATTCTCAAATGCGACGGACAGAGAGCGAATGTTGCCGACAGACTTGGCGTAATCGAAGGGCCGATACGGTCGATGCTGAGCGCCGAGCGTGTGGTGCTGAATTTTCTGCAGAGGCTTTGCGGGATAGCGACGATGACTTATAAATATGTTCACGCTGTTCGGGGAACAAAAGCGAAGATATATGATACGCGAAAGACGATACCGGGGTGGCGGGAACTCGAAAAATACGCGGTGCGGTGCGGCAAGGGGCGCAATCACAGATTCAGTCTTAGAGAAGCTGTGATGTTCAAGGATAATCATATTACGCAGCTCGGAAAGAATTTTGAGCCGAGACTGAAAAAGCTTGTTGAAAAGGCAAGAAAAATGGAAGGCGTAAAATTCGTATGCGTTGAAGTGGACCATGTTGACGACCAGCTTAACCATGTTTTGAAGGTGCCGGGGATAGATGTCGTGCTGCTGGATAATATGGGTCAATGGCAGTATACGCACGCGGTCGAGATGCGGGACAAGATGTGCAGAGGCAAGCACAAGCCGCAGCTTGAGGCGAGCGGTGGGATAACGCTTAATAATGTCAGACAGATAGCGCTTTGCGGCGTTGACCGGATTTCAATCGGGGCGATAACGCACAGCGCGGTATCGGTCGATATCGGCATGGATAGAGAATTTTAAGAAGATGTCCGAATATATTGCTTTAGATGCAGAATTTATAAGAACAAATCTGGATACGAGCCGAATCGGCAGAGAAATAATCGTATATAAAAGCACATCAAGCACGAACGATATCGCGGCTGAATACGCCAAAGGTGGCGAGAAGAACAACGGGCTTGCGGTTTTCGCGGAACACCAGACGTCGGGCAGAGGCAGGAGGGGCAGTTGCTGGCAGGACGATAAGGGCAAAAGTATTCTTTGCTCGGTCGTGATTTTTGAGCCGAAAATTGGGGCGGATATGATAACAATAACAGTGGCGGCGGCAGTTGCGGAGACGATAGCTAAAAACGCGAAAATCAAGTGGCCGAACGATATTCTACTGGGCGCCAAAAAGGTCGCGGGGATACTGGTCGAGGCGTTCACTAAAAATAAGAAGCAATATTTTGTCGTCGGTATCGGGATAAACTGCCATCAGGGAAAAAAGGATTTTGACAGTGAATTGGCGCAGGCGGCAACGAGTATCGATATCGAAAGCGGGACGATTTGCGACAGGAATAGAATTGCGAAGAGACTTCTTGTAAATCTGGAGCATTTTCTGGATATCGCGGTTAAGGATTCTGACGAAATTGTGGAAAGATGGCGGGCGGCGAGTATGCTGCTGGGCAAGCGGATTACCGTCGAGCATAACGGGGCGCAGTTTACGGGCAATTGTATCGGCGTAGAGCCTGCGGAGGGGCTGATAATTCAGCTCGAACGGGGCGGGGTGAGGATGTTTCATGCAGTTTCGACGACGATAGTGAAAAACGGAACGGAGATTTATAATGGCTGAGAAATTCGATGTTGCGGTGATAGGGTCAGGGCCGGGTGGATATGCCGCTTCGATAAGATGTGCACAAAAAGGAGGGACAGTTGCGATTATTGAAAAAGGGGACATCGGCGGGGTATGCCTTAACTGCGGGTGCATACCATCGAAAACTTTGCTGGCGTCGGCGCATATTTTTAATCTTGCCAAAAACGCCGGGGCAATGGGAATCGATATTGACAATCCGAGAGTGAACTGGCCAAAAGTGCAGAGCAGAAAAAAGGCGGTCATTGCTGGTTTCAGGAAGGGACTGGCCGGACTGATTGCAAGCAATAAAATAAAAATCTTTCAGGGTGCGGGAATAATTACGGCTAAAAATAAAATCGCTGTGCAGGGAGATACACTGGCGGAAATCGAAGCGGCGAAGATTATCATTGCTACGGGGTCGGTGTCGATCGAGATTCCATTTGTGCCGTTCGACGGTGAAAAAATTATAAGCAGTACAGAGGCTTTATCATTAAACAAGATACCGAAATCGATGATTATAATTGGCGGGGGAGTTATCGGCTGTGAAATGGCGTGTGTTTATTCAAGTGTTGGAACGAAAGTTACGATTATCGAGGCATTGGAGAGGATTTTGCCTCTCGAAGACGAATGGGTCGGACAGTTACTGGCGAGGGAATTCAAAAAATCGGGGATAGATGTAATTGCCGGCAAGAAGGTAACGGGCAGCGAGAAAACAGGTTCACAGGTAAAACTGTCTCTTGAGGACGGGACGGCAATCGAGGCGGAAAAGGTACTGGTATGTGTCGGCAGGAAGGCATTTTGCGACAGTCAGACCGTTAAGAATCTTTCATTGCAGATGAACGGTTCGGCGATAAAAGTTAATGAGAAGATGGAGACAAGTGTGGCGGGAGTTTACGCGATTGGCGATGCAGTCGGGACGACATATCTTGCACACGGGGCATTTTTTGAGGCTGAGGTTGCCGCTGAAAACACAATGGGTAAAGAGGCTCGCATAGGGGATTATTCGCTTGTGCCGAGAGCGGTTTATACATTTCCCGAGGTCGCATCGGTCGGCAAAAACGAGAGTAAATGCAAAGAATCGGGGATTGATTACACGGTCGGCAGGGCGTTCTTCAGGGCGAACGGAAGAAGCATTGCGCATAATGAAACTGTCGGTGAGGTGCGAGTGGTGCGAGATAAAAAGACAGATAAAGTTCTCGGGGTGGTAATGGTCGGGGCGGGTGTTACAGAAATGATAGCCGCGGCGAGGGCGCTTATCGGCAGTAAAGAAAAAATAGGCGAAATTTCGTTCGCGCATCCGACAGTTTCGGAAGTACTCAAAGAAGCGTTGGAAGACGCCTTCGGGACAGGCCTGCATACACCGTCAAAGGCTTAAATAACTTGCCGCTTTATAATCGGGCGTTTCTTATTGAAAAACAGGTTTTTGGAAGGTCTGATTATTTTGGTAGGGTTTTCCATTGACAAAATTCCGAAAGGTTCGTAGACTCATTTCTTAAGCTGTTGAGAGTGGCAGACACTATCTACGAGGATAGCGAATACCACCCCAAAGCAAGTTGCATTATCAGGGAGAGTTCGCAGCTTGAGAAACCACCGGCAAAAGCAAAAAATGTGCGTTCATTTTAAAAACTTGTCCTCGCCCCCGTTTCCACGAGGGTAAACTCCAGCGGGGAAGGATATTTTGAATTTAAGGAGGGACAAAGATGAAGTGGGTTATATTTACTCTTGTAATGCTTGTTTTAACAAGTGGCACAGTTTTTGGCCAGACAATAGCAATAACGGATACCAATAAACCCCAAAGCACGAAAGTCAGTCTTTTAGACCCAGATACAGACGGAGATGAAATACCTGATTACAATGACAACTGCCCTTATGTTTATAATCCTGATCAGAATGA
>JAHJUV010000065.1 GCA_018828825.1 Planctomycetota bacterium
AAGCAAGAGCGGGGGCTGAGAAAATACCCTTCCCGTTGCGACGCGGCTGCGATTAGCCGGCCGTCCGCAGGGGTTCGTTGCGATGAGGTCAGCATAACATATAAACTATATGAATGTCGCACCGCGGCGAATGAACCTGAACAGGATTATCCCATTTTGGGAATGCCTGCGTAGGAAGCGATATAAAAAAGATTTTTAAGGGTCGCTTTCGGACAAGGCGGCCTTTTTTATTTTTATCCGCCATAGCTTTAGCCAGGGCGGATTGGAGCAAAAAATGACGACACAGCTTAAATCGGCTCGCGGCGGCATCATCACAAAACAGATGAGAACCGTCGCTAAAAACGAGGGAATTTCTCCCCAGACTATTCGCAAAGAAACCGCCGCGGGAAAACTCGTTATCCCGGCAAATAAAATCCATATCAGAAAAAATCTAACGCCAATCGGAATCGGAAGAGTCGTCTCCATAAAAGTCAACGCCAATATCGGCTCGAGCAGTGCGACAGCATCTACCAAAAACGAGCTGAAAAAACTGGCGGCAGCTATCGACGCCGGAACTGATACCGTTATGGACTTAAGCACGGGCGGAAACCTCGATAAGATACGAAAAAAACTCATCGAAAACTGTCCCCTGCCATTCGGAACCGTGCCAATCTATGAAATGATTATCGGCAGAGACGTCGAAGATATAACGCCTAAAATCATTCTTAACACAATTGAAAAACAGGCCAAACAGGGAGTGGATTTTTTCACTATTCACGCTGGCGTTCTTAAACAATATCTGCCGTTCGCCGTTAAAAGGGTTTGCGGAATCGTAAGCAGAGGCGGCGCGTTAATCGCCAAATGGATGAGTTTGAAAAACAGGCAAAATCCATTTTACGAACTGTTCGAAGATATCTGCGACATTATGGCCGAATACGACGTTTGTTTTTCACTTGGCGACGGTCTGCGTCCCGGCTGTATCGCCGATGCTACTGATAAGGCGCAAATCGCCGAGCTGAAAACACTTGGCGAGCTTGTCCTGCGTGCGAAAGAAAAGAATTGTCAGGTTATGGTCGAAGGGCCAGGCCATATTCCTTTCAACCAGATACAAAAAAATATGCAGCTTCAGCAAAAGTACTGCCATAACGCGCCTTTCTATGTCCTTGGCCCATTGGTAACCGATATAGCGCCGGGATACGACCATATAACAAGCGCGATTGGCGGAACAGCGGCGGGATTCTATGGCGCATCATTTTTGTGTTATGTCACGCCGAAAGAGCATCTGGGACTGCCGGATGTTGAGGATGTCAGACAAGGAGTTATCGCGGCAAAAATCGCCGCTCACGCTGCTGATGTCGCAAGAGGACACGCCGGCAGTGCAGAAAAAGACAGAAAGTTAAGTATCGCAAGAGCAAATCTTGACTGGAAAAAACATATCGAATGTGCGATTGATTCAAAGACCGCTGAAAAATTCCACAAGCAGGCCTGTTTGAAAAGTACCAAAACCGCGACAGATGATGATTTCTGTACAATGTGCGGCAAAGACTGGTGCAGCTTGAGAATAAATAAAGAACTGGTAAAAATGTACGGCAAAAAATAAACCCCCACACCAATTTGCAAAAATGGTGTAAATTTAATATCTATCTGTTAAACTACTTTCACTCGGTTATTATTTGCTCATCCACAATGCAAATTGGTGTGGGGGTAAAAATTATTTGACAGACGACATTGTTTGTCTTATACTCAAGATTTATGGTAACTACAAGACAACAGGCGATTGAAATCACAGCCAAAACGAGAGCCGGACTCGAGAAAATTTACGGCAAACGTTTGAGAATGGTTTACTTATACGGCTCGGCGGCAAGAAATCAACTACATCAGGACAGCGATATCGATATCGCCGTGATACTCGACCAAATCCCAGACAGATTCGAAGAGCACGAGCGGATAAGCCAACTCGGTTCGGATATGAGCTTAGAGTATAATACGCTTGTAAGTTTTTTGCTTGTTAGTGAAACTGATTACCAAAAAGGACGTTTTGCCGTTCACAGACTCATTAAAAAAGAAGGGATTCCCGCGTGAATGAAGAAATACAATTACACCTTGCAAAGGCGAACGATTGTATAAAGGACGCTGAATTACTGCTCACAGCCCATCGGTCTTCAGCGTCGGTAGGTAGAAGTTATTACGCAATGTTTCACGCAGCATCGGCGCTGCTCTCGGGAAAAGATATAAAACGTCATTCTCATCAGGGACTCATTTCCGCATTCGGCCAGTTCTTTGTTAAGCCGGGAAACATCGAACCGAAATTTCACAAACAGGCTTGTTTAAAAGGCAAAAAAACTTCCGCCAAGGATGATTTTTGCACAATGTGCGGCAAAAACTGGTGCAGCTTGAGAATCAATAAGGAACTGGCAAAAATTCACAGCAAAAAATAAAAGACATCCCCAAAAACGTCATTGCGAGGCCTGAAAGGCCGCGGCAATCTCCAAAAATATTTAGCCCTGCCATTTATGGCAGGGTTTTGTTTTGTCATTCCCGTGGAAACGGGAATCCATGTGTTATATTTAAACACTGATTACACGGATTTCTTTCTTTTTAATATCAATCCACCCAAGCCGAGCAGTAAAAGCGTAGCTGGCAAGTCCTGAGACCATTGCCTGCGATAATGCAATCCCGTTAGGGATGGTCAAGTCCATTACTTCTGGTCTCGTGCTACGTAGCGAAGCTACTTCGCAGAGTAGTATCTGTTTTTGGGAATCTTGCCATTTTACAACTCCTTTCGAAAAAAATAACTCTGTCTGTAAAATTCCTTATTATCCGCCCCGATGGCGACTTTTAAACCATTTAATTCGGCACAAAGTAAACTGACTTTGCCACAGAATAGACCGACTTCGTCACACATCACGCCGACTTTGCCACAAGTCACGCTGACTTTGCCTCGGGTCACGCTTACTTTGTCACGGAGTTAACCGACAATGCCCGTTTTCAGGCCAAAAACAAGCTTTTCAGCCTTTTCTGCTCTATTTCTTTACCTTTTCATCGTCGTCGAGCGACCTAATTTTGGGGAATCTTTTTTTGCACGTCGGGTTTAAGTTCCGACCATTTCACCTTACCCGCCCGAACTGCATTGGTAAGGATTTCGATAAGTTCCCTTTCTCTGAATCGCTTATGCCGTTTCTGGCGGATGGACTCAACTATCACTTCGGCCATTACCCCGAGAGAAGGGTAGTCGAGGTTTGTAACATTTAAGTGCTGGTTTTTGAAGTCAGAGTAAAGAGTTAATCCGGGTTTTGTTACAAGGGTTAGTTTTCTTTTCTCGATGAGGGCGCGGTCAATAAGCAGAATATCTATCGCGGCGAGATTGGTGAAATTGGAAGCTATGGCTAATACGGCTTCTTCTCGCTCGTTCACATCGTTAATCAACCACAGCGAAAGCGTATTCAGCGTGGTCCTCATACAATTCGTAATGGCATCTGCTGAAGGTTGCTCGCCATCGATGATATTCCGCTGGTCCCACTTGCTGCGATCAATCTTCCTAACGAGAAACGACATGGTTAGTCAACCTCTCCAAATCCGAAATAACACCCTTTAGGTATTCATCGAGCCAATCTTTGGAAAACGAAATGCTTCGCAGTATACTCAGGGTGTCAGGATTCTCCCAGCTTTCAAAGCACCGTACACAGCACTCACGGACGTCTGTATTCTTATGAGCAGCACAGGCTACCGCCATGATCATCCCCTGCGGACACATCTGCTGGTAGTCGAAGTGCGCAATCACTCTGAGAATGGCACAAGTGATAAAAGGATCGCTGAAGTTCTTCAAAAACAAATCACTAATCCAGTCTTTTGCGAAAGTGCTGTATTCATTCAACGCTTCGCGGACATATGCATCCGCAGGAGTGCTGAAACCATACTCGAACTCAGATTCGTGGATGAGTTGTAAGAACCGATCAGTGAATTGGTGGCGTGTCTCTCCTACTTGGGCCAGCTTGCAAGCTTCAGTAAGCGTTGAAGTCTCACTCGTAAGAGGCTCAATAGTGGTAGTTGAAGCCGTAGGTAGATCGGTCTTTTCAGGGGGTGCCGTTTGTCTAGTCTCGGAACTCAGCGTGATTGGAGCAGGTATCGAAGATGACTCATTCATTGAGTTTGCTTTCTATCTCGACCATAACATTTTGGCTCTGTTTAATTGCTTCCTGTAGAAACAAGCCCACATGATTAGTAGTAAATCGAGGGGTAGTATTTTCCTGATAAGTGTTGATGTCGAATCCGATCTCTATCCGGTCAAAAGACAGAGGTCCTACATCCCTGGCAATCGTCCCTTGGACTCGGTTGATGTCAGTTATCACATTGAGACTCTCGGTCATTTCTCCAAGGTGGACATCAAATCTGGCCACATTTCTGGTGGTCCACTGGTACGGAGGATATTTAGTATAGAAAGGGAGAAGATTGAGTATTCGCTTGTTGACCTCATCAAGTTTGGCTGGATTCAACTCGGGAAGCAAACCTTTTGTGGCGTAAGATAACCGGGTACCGGTGAACGGATTCACTTTTAGTAATCGGTCGAATATCTCATTTGCTTCCTCGCAGAAGTCTTCAGGACTCCCCATCCCCGTTCCGCCAACATTCTCTTTCTTTAGAAGCGCTCGATGCGGCTCAAATGCCAAGTTCCATTCTCTGTTAGGACTTGTGAACTGAAGCTGCAGCCCAGTTTTGATTGCAGGGCCAATCTGTTGTAATTCCTGTGCAGTGGTTGGAATGAAGCCCTTGTCTTTGAAGGCCTCCAGCAGGCGCCCAATGATGTCCGGCTTTGGCTGCAAGTGTGTGTTTGGGGCAAAAAATCCGAATTGGTAATATATCAAGTGTTCTATCATATCTCATAACTCCTTGTAGTTCCTGACAATGATTATACAGTCTGTATAAAACATTTTACAAAACCGCCATCACCGTATTACTCGGCGAACCTTCTCCGCAGGATCCCTTTCGGGAGCCGGATTTATTTATCGCTATAACACGATATTCATTTCATTGGTCTTGACCGTTTTCTTTGTAACATAACAGAAATAACTTTTCTCGACAACTTCAGAATATAAAACCAATTGAAGTTTACTCGTGTTCCTCAAAAACAATCGCATTTTTTTCCTTCTCCAAAAGCAGCTTACTATTATAGACGTTTCCTGCCGACAATCAAGAAAAAAACCGTGTAAAATTAAATCTATAATCTCTGTAAACTTGTGCCAGAGGTATCTATGGTAAAGGAAGTGTAACCGTGTTTTGTTTCAACGAGGCACAGTTGCTGTGCCGCAGCAAAAAGCAGGAAAGCTGAACGCAGAAATTTATTTCGAGTACGGCTTACTGCTTTGAGTAAAAGGCCATTTGTAAAATGGACTTGTTGAAACAAACAGTGTCAATCCGTGTCTGATTTTTCTTCGTGTTCCTTCGTGGTGAAAGATTTAGTAATAATCAGTGTCATCAGCGTAATCAGCGTCCAAATTTTTCGTGTCTTGGCCTGCCCATCCGTCCTGTCCGCTCGTAGTCCCTTAGGGACGAAGACGGAAGCCTTGTGCGAAGGAGGGTGGCTATCTTCAAACTTTCAGCAGCGGAACTTCTTCACTCTTGAGCAGTGTGCTCAAAATTTCACAGCCATTTTCGGTAATAAGTACATTGTCCTCTATTCTTATTCCGAATTTACCGGGAATATAAACCGCAGGCTCAACCGTAATAACATTACCGTTCTGCAAAGATGCTTTTGAAAGTACCGAAACCCTCGGCTGTTCGTGAACATCAAGACCGGTGCCGTGGCCCAGGCCATGGCCATAAGGTAGTAATTTCGACGACTTGATAGTCTTTTTTGCGATTTCGTCGACCTTTTTGGCCTCGATACCCGCTTTGAGCACATTTATAGCGTCGGTCTGTGCCCGGAGTACTGTTTTGTAAGCCTTTGCGTAAAAATTATTTACCTTTCCGACAGCGAAACATCTGGTTATATCACAGCAATAGCCGTTAAATTTGGCGCCGTAATCTATAAGAATAGTATCAATTTTTCTGAGTTTCCTGGCTGTCGGACGATGATGCGCCATCGCAGAATTACTTCCGAAAGCGACTACTGTTTCAAACGAAGGACTTGCGCCGGCTTTTTTCAATTCAAATTCGAGTATCGCCGCAATTTCGGCCTCACTCATATTGACGCGAATTTTCGGCAAAACTTTTTCAAGCGCTCTTTCCGCAATCTCAATCGCCTTTTTTATCGCAGCTATTTCAGATTTGTCTTTAATGGCCCTGACAGATTCGACAAGATTTTTAACAGGTTTAATCCGCACAGGCCCGCCCCCGCGCTTTCTTGCGAAAGCAAGAGCGGGGGGGGCAGGCAGTTTTTTGCGAAGGAGATTAAATATTGCCAGTTGGATTTTATCTTCAACCGCAACGATTTTAACAGCGGCAAGTTTTTTTAATATATCGGCAGCGTCTATCATCGAGCCTTTGCGCTGATAAATTCTGCAAATCGGACATTCTTTTTTTGCCTGGAGAGTATATCTGCTGTCGGTAATAAGTATAGATTTGCCTCCGAGCAAAATCAGCCAGCTGTCTTCGCCTGTAAAACCGCTCAGG
>JAHJUV010000066.1 GCA_018828825.1 Planctomycetota bacterium
GGTACCCGGCAAGGCGAACAGTTTTCTCGCGCGTTACGCGACGGATATTTTCGTCCAGTTCAAAAAGACAGGTAATTGTTTCGGTCTGAACAACAGCAAAGTTACGGTAATGGGCTGTCCGCTACGCCAGGCTTTTTTCAATCCTGACAGGATTAAGGCGATTGAATCACTCGGTTTGAATCCGAAGAAGAAAGTTCTTCTCGTCACGGGCGCATCGGGAGGAGCGGCGAACATAAATAATGTCATAGGTTTCCTTCTCGACAGACTGGAGGCCTTTGCCGCCGACTGGCAGATTGTCCATCTGAGCGGCATTGTTCATTATGACACTGTCCGGACGATTTACAAACGGGCGGAAATAACCCATAAGATTATAGATTATTGCGACGATATGCCGAGCCTGCTTGCCGCGGCGAACCTTGTCGTCGGCAGGGCGGGAGCAATGAGCGTTGCCGAATTTGCCGCGGCCGGGACACCTGCGATATGCCTGCCCTATCCTTATCATAAGGACGAACATCAAAAGCTGAACGCGCAATTTCTTGTCGAGGCGGGCTGCGGCCGAATAGTCGAAGATTTGTGCGATACCCAGAAGACCGCAACTCTTTTGTGGCCGATTCTTTGTGAACTTATAAGCTCGGATAAAAAACGCAACCGGATGAAAAACTGCTGCGCCGGACTTGCAAAGCCTGATGTAGCGGAGCAGATTGCCAAAAAATTGCTTGGTTATTGATAATTGTTCTTTTTGTTTGCAATCGTCAGCGCCGAACATAAAATACAGTTAAAGCGTATACCACGAAAAAGACGAATTAAGACTATATATGAACACGATTTACCATAAAAAACCGATAGTCCGAAAAACAGCTTTAGCAATGTTTCTGCTTTTGTGTTTTTCGCCATTGCTTTACGCGGCTTTTGGCGATCCTCCGGAAGATATCAGCAGTCAGTTGAAAATCAATCGCTGGACGCTTTTCAACTCCACGGATGAACAGATAAGAATAGATACAGCGGTTGAACTGCTGAAAAATTCCGATGCCGGGGCAAGACAAATCATACTTGATGCTCTTGCAGCGGGCGACAACACAGCCGCTCAAAGTTCTGCCTGCAAGGCGATAAGCAGTTTTAGAAACTCGCCGCAGCTTATCCCTGCAAAAAATGATTTTATCGGACCGCTGATGAATATTATCAAGGGTCAAAATACCGAGGTGGCCAACCTTGCGGCGCAGGCGTCTTTGATTTTTACATACAGAGAAGTTAAGGGCCGGCTTGATAATATAATAAGGGATTCTGATTTGCCCGCCGTGGCAAAAAGGAACGCGATTTATGCGATTCAGATTCGTCCCGACAAGGAAACTGTTCCGCTGCTTATAGATTTACTCGACAGTGATGACAAGATAATTGCATCAGCAGCGGCCGATGCGTTGGCAAGATGGCTGCCGGGCATAGACAAACAGCAATGGCAAAAGATGCGGAGAGACATTGAAAGAGGCCGGATAGATATTGTCCGCCAAAGACTGCTTTCCCAGCAGGACAGGATGCGTCTGCTCAACGAAGAAATTTCAAAATGGCAGAAAAGGTATCTTGTATCGCTTGACAGCATCTACCAGGCAACGGCCGATGATAGCGCCCGCGCGAAGTTCATCGCCGACAGCCTTGCTTTCGAACAAAGCTTGGTAAGGCTCTGGGCGATTGAAAAGATTAATATGTGGCAAAAGAGCGGCAAGCCTTTGCCGGTGGAGTCGCTGCAAAAACCGCTTATCTCGCTTGTTTCTGACCCGGAACCTGCGGTCAGGCTCGCAGCGGCAAAACTGCTTGGGCTACTGACTAATATTAATTCAGCGGATGCCTTGCTTTCTCAGCTCAAGGCGGAGACGAATAACGATGTTAAAACAGAAATACTTGTTGCGCTGGGGCATGTTTGCAATTTTGCCCTTTCACCCGGCGCCGAAGTGAAAATAAATCCGCAGGTCAGGATTGAAACGCTCCAAATTGCCGCTGAATTTTTCAAGGATAATAATCCTGTAGTGGCGGCAGAGGTTATACGGAATCTGCTTTTACAAAACGGCCTTGAAGAAGCTCAGGTGAGGCCTTATTTCGAGCTTATAGCCGCCAATTACAGCAAGGCGTCGGATGTGCAGGCAAGGTCTCGTCTTCTGGATGAGATGGCCGGGTTATGCGGCAATGACAGTTTTTATAAGAATATTGCCGGCGAAGTATTCAGCGCTATTTTCCTCGGGGCCATAGATGATGCGAGCGACCAAATCGCATCGCCTGGGGTTACAGGTCTTATGAGAATTGACCAGGCCGGAACTTTTGGGATACTCAAGCAAAAAGGTTTTACAAGTCATTCGAGCGGCAAGATACGCGACGAGCTTATCTCGGCGGCCGCCCAGATAGGCACGCAGCAGGACCTCGAATGGCTCGGCGCCCTGACTATGAATGCTGAGTCAGAGCAGGAACGTCAGCGTGCAGCGGATGCAATGATGAATATTTTTCAATATTGCGAAACGCAAGTTCTGTTTTCGTGGGCGCAGCAGCTATCCAGCCAGGCCAAATCCAAAAATGACGAATTCCTCCTCACAAGAACCAGGGCGTTATTGGAAACCGCTGAAAAGAAAGCCGAGGCCGAGCAGGATGCCAATACGCTGACTTCTCTGCGGCGTATGCTTGCCGAGCATTATGCCGAGTCGTCTTTATACGGACTGGCGGCTAAATATTACGGAATGCTTCTGCAGACCGCGGCAGACCCTAACGATAGACAGCGATTGACTTCCAGGCTGCTCGACGTAAACCTGCGTTCAGGCCAGACCGAATCCGTAAAACAGCTTTTATCCAATGTTCTGCTGTCGTCGGATATCGGGTCGAACGCTGGAGTTTCAAGGGTTTTGAATAGTTATTTTTTGCAGAATCAGAATCCTCAAACAACGAAACAGATGTTTTTGGCTGTTGCTGCCATAAAATTACCGACGGACAGTCCCCGTCCGCTATGGTCCAAACAGATTGAAAGCTGGCGAAAGCTTTTGCAAATAGATTCTATGACTCCTGCAGGTCCGAATACCCCGGCCGGACCCAATAAAATTTTCACTCCGTAAAAATACCCATCTCAATGAATCTCAACTCTACAAAATACAAACATATTATCTGGGACTGGAACGGTACGCTGCTGGACGATGCATGGCTTTGCGTTGAGATTCTCAATGATATGCTGACTCGCCGAAAAATGAAGACAGTTACGCTGTCGCAATATCAGGCAGACTTCAATTTTCCGGTAATTAATTATTATGTAAGGCTTGGTTTCGATTTCGAAAAAGAATCTTTCGACGATATTGCCCGTGAGTATATCGCAGCCTACGAATCGCAGCGATTGCGGTGCCGTTTGCGTACCGGAGCTGTCGATATTATAAAATTGTTAAAGGCCAAAGGTGTTTTGCAATCGGTTCTTTCCGCTTCGCAGCGAGCATCTTTGGTTGAGGCCCTCAAGCTGTTCGGACTAACGGATTTTTTTGAAAATGTCGCAGGCCTTGATGATTATTATGCCCACAGTAAAATGGACATCGGTAAAAATCTTATGAAAAATCTTTCAGCCGGACAAAAAGAGGTTCTTTTGATAGGCGATACAATACACGATTATGAAGTTGCCTGCGAATTAGGGGCAGATTGTCTGCTTGCCCCGGCCGGTCATCAGTCAAAAGAAAGGCTTCTCGCCTGCGGCGCAAAAGTCTGCGACAACCTCGATGAGGTTTTTTAGGTTAAATAGGAGTTGTACAATTTTTCCTGCCCGATTGTTGTGGCCGGTCCGTGCCCAGGCAGCACTTTCGTATCTTCCGGCAGAATAAGCAGTTTATTTTTGATGCCTTCGACAAGCTGTTTTAGAGATTTTCGCTCGTCATATCCGGAAAAGTCCGTTCTTCCGACTGACCCTGCAAATAGCGTGTCGCCGCTGAAGAGAATTTTTTCGTCGCTGTTATAGAGACAAATCCCGCCGGGGGTATGGCCGGGCGTGTGAATAATGGTAAATTTCAAACCTGCAAATTCTATCGGTCCTTCGTTTTCAAAAATTATGTCCGCCGGTGAACTTTCTATTTTCTCTCCCAGAAAACTGGAAAAATTACTTACGGAATCTGTGAGCATCCTCGAATCGGCCTTGTGAATGCAAACCTTGATTTTATCGAAATTTTCCCGCAGCGGCGAAACCCCCGCGATATGGTCGCCGTGTCCGTGTGTGAGAATCAGTGCTTGGGGGTCGAGATTTTTGTTCTTTAGAAAGTCTATCAAAGGCTCAGCGTTTAAGCCTGTATCGATTATGATGCAGTTTGTCGTTTTTTCATCTTTGCGGACTATGTAACAGTTGTTTTCATAAGCTCCCAAAACCAACCGGTCAATCTGCATTTATAACTCCTTATTTTAAGGAGAGAAACTATATCAGGATAAAAGATTTTGTCAAATCCAATGGATGAATTTACGTTCTGTTTAAATGGTTTTTATCAGACCTGTAGCAATTAAAAGTTTAGTCCGGTAATTTTTCTTTAAAACCCTGAAATCCGGCTTTAGTAGGGGCGTTTTTTTGACGAATTGACTTTTAGAAGTTTTTGCGCGAAGTACTATTTTAGGTTCAGATTTGAAGGAACGACTAATGGCTGATATTTCTCGCCAGCGTCTTGCACACGACCTTTTCAGAAGGTATGAAGGCAACCCGATACTCGAGGCTAATGACTGGCCATATCCTGTCAATTCTGTTTTTAACCCGGCAGCGATAAAACTGCCTGACTGCACATTGCTGCTCGCCCGTGTTGAAGATATGCGGGGATTTTCTCACCTGACTTTGTGCAAGAGCAAAGACGGACTTACGAACTGGCACATTGACGATGCGCCTACTATGGTAGCCGACCACGACTCACGCGAGGAGCGATGGGGTCTGGAGGACCCGCGAATTGTCTGGCTTGAGGAGCAGGGTCATTTCGGAATAACCTACGTATCGTTTAGTGAAGGCGGTCCTCTGGTTTCGCTTGCGATTACGAAAAATTTTCATACGTTTGCAAGAATGGGTCCAATGTTGCCGCCGGAGGACAAAGACGCCTGTCTCTTCCCTCGCAGGTTCAACGGCCGATTCGCTCTCATTCATCGCCCGATAGTCCAGGGTCAAGCGCACATCTGGCTTAGTATGTCGCCTGATTTAAAGCATTGGGGCGACCACAGGGTTTTGCTGAGAACTCGTCATGCTTTCTGGGACGGACGGCGTATAGGTCTTGCCTGTCAGCCGATTGAGATTCCCGAAGGCTGGCTGATTTTCTATCATGGCGTAAGGGCTACTACCGCGGGACAAATATACCGCATCGGCTTAGCCCTGCTGGACCTCGAACAGCCGTGGAAGGTTCTGCGGAGAAGCGAGGAATGGATTCTCGGTCCGCGAGCCTCTTACGAGAGAATCGGCGATGTAAGCGATGTTGTTTTTGTTAGCGGCGCGACGGTTCATGAGGAAAACAACCGACTGTATCTTTACTATGGCGCAGCGGACGACAAAATCGCAGTGGCAATGGCAAATATAGATGCGATTCGCGACTATATAATGATGTGCCCTGAAGTGAACGAGGGCTGATAAAACATTCAGCGTTATTTTTGCGTCTGCGCAAAATCAGCAGGTATAACCACATCGAATACAGTTCTTTTGATAACCTTCGAAGTGTCAATTCGAGATAATCTTATTGTTATCTTCTCATCTTCGCAGGTAGTCGCTGAAAAATCGAACGGAAGATTATTGTCAGGATTGATTTTTATTTCGACCTGTTTGTATGTTTTGAAAAATTTTGAGTTTTCTTTCGGCCTCAGGAATAACGTGTTTTGCACGGCGGTTATATCAAATTGCTCAGTCATTTCATTATGCTTTGCCATGCCGATAATGGGAAAGTAGTCCTGCACAAGCTCGAAAGGCTCGATGGGGTTTTCTTCGGCGAGCCGGTCCGTCGCCGCGGATTTGGTCTGGTAATCGATTTTTGTCAGCTTCATCCCGTCAAAGATATAATCTTCCCTGTAATTCTGCTGTTTGGACTGGTCCTGTTTTATGGTCAGGAAATTTATCCTTAGTGCGGAAAACTTTGCGTCTTTAACATAAAAAATCCTGCCGGTTCTTACCGTTTGCGTATCGAATAAAGGCTGAGTATGCGTATATTCGATTTTAGCGGAAAGGTTTTTAAGATTATTTGCCGCCCTGTTCAATTTTTCTATGATATTTTTGACTTGTTCCTGACTGTTGGGTTCGCCAGCCAGACTAATATTCCAGAATATAAGTAAAACAATAAGTATTACAATTTGCTTTTTCATTTCTGTCTATTGTATTCTATGTTCTGTATTCTGTATTCTTTTTATTATATCTATTATTTGAGTCAAACTGTCAACTGTGTAATCTGCAAAACTGGAGAACTGCTCCGATTTTTCCGAGTTTTTCATCAAAACCGCGATGACCCCGGCCGATTTTGCACTTTGCAGGTCAAACAGGTAGTCCCCAACGACTATAGCCTCCTGAGGCTGGACATTGAAATGCCTGCATAGCATTTTTACTCCGAACGGGTCCGGCTTTACCGGCCCATCGTGACGATCGACTACCGCATCGAATTCGATATTATGTTTTTTTGCTACCGCTGATGTGTTCGAGTGGGTATTGCGTGTCAGAACGCCGATGTGTATTTTCTGACTTCTTAGCCATCGAAGGGTTTCAGCCGCCCCTTTATTCAGGGCAGAATGTTCTATGGCAAGCTGCTCGTGTTTGTACAGAATATCCTCGGCTCTTTTTCTTTTGGCCGGGGTCATTTTCTCCATTACTTCAAGCAGAGGTCCGGCGTCCGGCGGCAGTCCTATTTCAACGCGGATTTTATCGAAATCCAGATATGGTTCCGTTATCGTACCGTCAAGGTCAAATATTACCGCTTTGATTTTCATAGGCTATTTAACGTTTTTGTTGCGAAGAATCTCGACAAACGCCCTTAGGTTATCGTTCATCGCACGGTTTTTTCTGATTATTACAGCGGTCGGTCTTGTGAATTTTTCATTTGAAAACGACATCGCCTTTAATGTTTTGTTCGCCAGCTCATTTTTTATAGTTGTTTCCGGCATTATACTGATGCCGGTATTTATTTCCACTACTCGTTTTATCGTTTCGACATTGTCGAATTCCATTATTGGTTTTACCGCTATATTATAGTTCAGCAGAAGCTGGTCTATCCAGTTTCTTGTCGGTACGTTTTGTGCGAAGGCGATAAAAGGCTGATATTGTATCATAGAAACATCGATACTTGTTTTTTTGGCAAACGGATGATGAGGACTGCACACCAATACCAACGGCTCGGAAACAAAATCAAAAACCTGTATGTCGGGATGATTTCTCGGCACGGCAACCAGTCCGACGTCGATTTTGCCCAGCAGCAGCCGATTGTAAATTTCAGCAGCGCTGAGGTATTCGATATCAAGATGTACTTGTGGATATAGTTTCATGAATTTTTTTACGTAACTTTGAAGACTGTGCATACCTATGCTGTAAATAGCGGCCACGCTGATTTTGCTTTTGGTCGAATTTTTCAGATAATTAAGACTACTCTGGAAATTCTCGTACCGGCTCAATACGTCTTTGCAGGTGTTATAGAACAGCTCTCCTGCAGAGGTCAGACCGAACGATTTTCTGCTGCGGTCGATTAAAGGCGTATTGAATGATTTTTCAAGCTGGGACAATTGCTGCGAAACCGCCGACTGGCTTATCATATTTTTCTCCGCAGAGCGGGAAAAACTCTTCATCTCAGCTAAATCACAAAAAATCTGTAATGTTTCAATCTGCATACAAAACAGCTTTCAATCCGGTCATTGCTAATAAATTGACCATTATAAGTAAAACTTATCAAAGTTATTAAGATTTAAAATTTGATTTCTACCTTTTTTTAGCTTAATTTCGATATAAACACAGTTATTACAGAAATAATGTTTGGAATGTATTATTAACAAATTTTATAGTGGTTGGCAACAAGAAAATTTATTTTTATGGAGGTGCACAGATGTCCTCAAAACAGGTAATTGAAAGCGTTTATGAGCTTGTTCTCAAGCGTAATCCTGGCGAAACTGAGTTTCATCAGGCAGTTAAGGAGGTATTGGATAGTTTGGGTCCTGTACTCGAAGAAAATCCCAAGTATGCAGATGCCAACATTCTTGAGAGGATTGTTGAGCCTGAAAGAGTATTGATGTTCAGGATACCCTGGATTGACGACAAAGGCAAAGTTCAGGTCAACCGAGGTTTCCGTGTTGAATTCAGCAGTGCTATCGGCCCATATAAGGGCGGCCTTCGTTTCCATCCAAGCGTATATCTTGGAATCATCAAGTTTTTGGGCTTTGAGCAGGTTTTCAAGAATTCGCTCACCGGTCTGATGATGGGCGGCGGCAAAGGCGGCAGCGATTTCGACCCCAAGGGTAAGAGCGACAACGAAGTTATGCGTTTCTGCCAGAGTTTTATGACAGAGCTTTGCAAGTATATTGGTCCTGACACAGACGTTCCGGCAGGCGACATAGGCGTCGGCGGCCGTGAAATCGGCTTTATGTTCGGCCAGTACAAGAGAATCCGCAATGAATTCGTTGGCGTTCTCACCGGCAAGGGACTCAACTGGGGCGGCAGCCTGGTTCGTACAGAAGCAACCGGCTACGGCCTTGTTTATATCGTCGATGAGCTGCTCAAGGAAAAAGGAGACAGCTTCGACGGCAAGACCGTTGTTGTCAGCGGTTCAGGCAATGTTGCTATTTACGCTACGGAAAAGGTCCAGCAGCTCGGCGGCAAAGTTGTTGCGATGACCGATTCGAACGGCTTTATCTATGACCCACAGGGCATAAAGCTCGATACCGTAAAACAGCTTAAGGAAGTCGAAAGAAAGAGAATCAAAGAATACGTTTCGATTCACAAGAGCGCAAAATACACCGAAGGCTGCGGCGGTATTTGGACAGTAAAGTGCGACATAGCCCTGCCAAGCGCAACTCAGAACGAGCTTGACGCTGCAGGCGCAAAAGCCCTGATTAAGAACGGCTGCAAAGTCGTAGCTGAAGGCGCAAATATGCCGACAACTCCGGATGCGGCTGACCTGTTGATTGAAAACAAGGTCGCGTTCCTGCCCGGCAAAGCGGCCAACGCAGGCGGCGTCGCTGTATCAGGTTTGGAAATGGCTCAGAACAGCCAGCGTTATGCATGGACTTTCGAGAGAGCCGATGCTGAACTGAAGAACATTATGACCAATATCTACAAAAATATCAGTGCCGCTTCAGAAAAATACGGAGCAAAAGGCAATTACATCGTCGGTGCAAATATCGCCGGCTTTGTCAAAGTCGCTGATTCAATGCTCGACCAGGGCGTTGTATAAGGAAAATTACCCCGCACCTATTTGTATTGTGCGTAAGGACAGTAATTGTAGAGTAGTTAGATAAATTACTTTTACGATTTGATTGTGCGAAATCACGGTACAAATAGGTGCGGGGTTTTTGTTGCTCATCGGTGGGATTTCTATTAAAATCCTGCTTATGGCAGAAAAGGAGAATCTAAGGAAGGTTTTTAACCAGCACGTTCAACTGGAGGATTTTTTTACAGGTTTTTCTGTTAAATCCGACAAACCCACTGTGCTTTATCAATCGCAAAATAACGACAATATCAATGAGCTTGCACAGATTGCCAAAGAGGTTGACGCCTGCCGAAGGTGCCAGCTTGGCGATTTGAGGACAAATTCGGTCCCCGGCGAAGGGAATCCAAATGCAGGTATTGTTTTTGTTGGCGAAGGGCCAGGCGAAAATGAAGACCTTCAGGGCCGTCCATTTGTCGGCAGAGCAGGTCAGCTTCTGGATAAGATAATTGTGGCAATGGGATTAAAACGCGGCGATGTTTATATTTGCAATATAGTTAAGTGTCGGCCTCCTGAAAATCGCGAGCCGCGTCCTGATGAGGTTATCAGTTGTCTGCCGTTTCTTAAAGCCCAGCTTGGGTTAATCAGGCCGAGGGTAATTGTTACACTCGGAGCACCTGCCGCAAAGACGCTTTTGGAAACAAACAAGCCGATAGGTCAGATTCGCGGCAAATTTTTCGATTATTATTTCGATGATTTTTCGCCGCCGATAAAGCTTATGCCGACGTATCACCCCGCTTATCTGCTTAGAAATTATTCACACGAAAATCGTATGAAAGTCTGGGAAGATATGAAAACCGTCCTGGCCGAACTCGGCCTGCCGGTACCGAAAAAATAGAGGTTAGCGAAAGAGCCTGCGAAAATGGCAATACAGTTCATATTGGGAAGAAGCGGGGCGGGCAAGACAACGCTTTTTAAAGTAAATTACCATACATTAAGCAGAATTTTTAAAATTGTATGGTAATTATGCTTGATTTGATTACCATACAACTTATAATAAACAAATAAGTGTATGGTAACTGTTGTTGTAATGGTGAGGGCAGAATATGAAAGTGATAAAAAGCATATTAAAAGAAGAGCTTGCCAATTCTATGGCGATGAGAAAAAATTTCCAGAGAGAACTGGCAAAACTGCCAAAAGGCAGTCTTATAAAGAAAAATATCAGAGGAAATGTATATTATTATTTAGTCTTGAGAGAGAAAGGCAGAGTCAGGTTTGTCTATAAAGGCAAGCTTGATACTGACGAGATTAAAATATATAAACAAACCAGAGAGTACAGAGCAAAATACAGAAAATCTATTTCCGAACTGAATAAACAGATAAAATTTCTTAAAGGCACTTTGCGTGGAAAAAAGTCAGTATGATTTATGCATCGAGGTATTACGGCGGCTCGATAAATGCGGCGTTCTGAAACACATTGTTCTTGTGGGAAGCTGGTGCACACTATTCTATGAAAAATATTTTTCAGGAACCAAATATGTATCTGTTTTGAAAACCCGCGATATTGATTTTTTAATTCCAAGACCCAAAACTATCACAAAGTTGGTCGATATAGCCGAACTGCTCAAAGACCTGGGTTTTGTAACAGGTTTTACAGGTATGCAAGGGTATATCCGGCTGGAACATCCGCAGTTAATTATCGAATTTTTAGTTCCGGAAACAGGACGGGATTCTGAAAAGCCTTATAACCTGCCGCAACTCGGACTTAACGCACAGGCTTTAAGATTTCTGGATTTTCTCGGAAGAAACACTGTTACGGTAGAAGCAGAAGGAATTAAACTAATGATTCCTCATCCCGCCAGTTTCGCACTGCATAAACTGCTGGTAATCGGGAAAAGACGGAACAAAGAAAAAGTTGCCAAAGATATACAGGATGCAACAAGGGTTTTGAAGGCACTTGTTGAAAAGGGCGAAACAGGATTTGTAAAGAATGTATTCAACTCAATGCCGGCAAAGTGGCAAAATAAAATAAAGAAAAGTGCAAAAGATTTGGCCGATGAGGAACTTTCAGTCATCTTTGAAAATTAAAAGGAATTAATGATAGTGGACGTCAAAGAAAGTTTGTTATGGTTCAATTTATATTAGGAAGAAGCGGGGCGGGCAAGACAACGCTTTGTATAAAGCAGATTATAGAAAATCTGTTTAATGAAAAGAGCGAACAAAATCTTGTCTTCCTTGTTCCAGAGCAGGCTACATACCAGGCTGAAAGGGCGATTTTAGCAAATAGCAAAATCAAAGGCTACAGCAGGTTGCACGTCTTGTCTTTTCAAAGGCTCTGCTATATGATATTCGGCAAAAATCTTGCCGCAAGGCCGCTTACCATGCAAGGGCGGGAGATGATTGTTAATCGTCTGCTTTGCGAAAATGCGGATAAGTTGTCGATTTTTTCATCCATAGCTTCCGCCGGCCTCGCAAACGCCATAGCCGAGTTTCAGCAGTTCGGCAAATCTCCTGACGATGTTGATAAACTCATCGAACAGCTTAAAAGTTCCTCCCAATTAACATCCAGTAAACTTACGGATATTAATCTAATTTATAAACAGTACCTTGCCTTTGTAGAGGGCAATTTCCTCAATAGCGACAATCAGTTAAATCTCGCCAAAGACGCTGTATCGCAAACGCCGTTTTTGAAGGATTGCCTGCTGTGGGTTGACGGCTTTGCAGGATTTACAACTTCGGAAATACTTTTATTAACAGAACTTTTAAAAGTTTCTGCTTCATCAAAGATTGCTTTATGTATTGACCCCGAACCCTGCCATAGTGATGACGGGGCTAACCAGGATTGGGCGGGGATTTTTGAGCCTACCCAAAAAACATATACCGACCTTGTTTCTCTTATTAAATCCTTAAAATTGCCCGTCGAAAAACCTGTTATCTTGAAAGAGACAAGCCGATTCAAAAATTCAAAGGCGCTGGCCCATCTCGAAAAAAACATTTTCAGTTTCGAAAATGTATCGCCTGTCCCTTGTAATGGCGAAGTAAAAATTACCGCCTGCGCAAAGACGAGGTTGGAAGTTGATTACGTTGCCCGGCAGATTTGTTCTCTTGTCAGAGACAAAGGTTTCCGCTGGCGTGATATAGCTGTTATCGCATCCGATATCGACCAGTATCGCCATTTCATACAGGCGATTTTCTCTGATTTTAATATTCCATTCTTTATCGACCGCAGGCGGGGATTGCAGCAGTATCCAGCGGTTGAGTTAATAACTACTGCGTTGAAAATCGCAACAGACAGATTCACCACAAACGATGTTATAAATTACCTCAAAAGCGACCTTGTGCCTGTGAGCCGGGACGAGGTTGACCAGCTTGAAAATTACTGTCTTGCCTTTGGCGTTGAGGGAAACGACTGGCTAAGAACAGAAGCGTGGGATTTTGCGCCGCCGGACGATGACTTCAATAATGAACAAATCGAAAAAATACGTAATAAAGCGACAGAAAATCTCCTGTCTTTTCGAACCTTACTTCAAAGCAGCGGTTCAATCGATGCGGAGAAGTTTTGCAAGGCTCTTTTTGATTTTCTCGATAGTCTGAACGTAAGAGGGCAGTTAACCGATTGGACAAAGGCCGCGATTGAGACAGGCAGACTTGACGAGGCGCAATTGCATCAGCAGTTTTTCGCCCAGTTCACGCAATTGATGGATGATTTTGCCTTTATTTTCAAAAACGCCTCTTTTTCCGCAAAACAGTATTCCGCGATAATCAGCTCAGCGTTTTCTCAGATGACGGTAGCCTTGATTCCGCCCGCGCTCGACCAGGTACTTGTTGGTTCGATTGAACGAAGCCGTCATCCAGATTTGAAAGCCGTTTTTCTTATCGGCGCAACCCAGCAGCAGTTTCCCATTCCGGTTTATTACGATAATATTCTCAACGATACCGACCGCAAGGTTACTTCTGATATTGGTTTCGAATTATCGCGCACCGGCTCGTCGCAGCTTATTGAACGCAGGTATCTCGCATATATAGCTTTTACCCGTCCCAGTCATTTTTTATATATCACATATCCTCTGGCCGATGAGAAAGGCAATGAAATTCAGCCCAGTTTTCTCGTCAGTCAGTTGAAATCGCTGTTTGGCGACCTTGATTCCGCTGGGGGATGCCTCACGGCAGAAGAAAAATATTTTGGCAATTCCGGTTTTAGTGGTTTATACAACATTTCCGATTTGACCGGTTTTCTTGCCTTGACACTTGGCAGGGATAATTTATCGCCGCAGGACGATTTAGACGCAAAATGCAAATGGCTGCTTGATACCGCGTCAAAGGATTATGATTTAACAAAAGTTAAGTCAGCGATTGATTATAATAATACTGCCCGGCTCGACAATTTGCCTGTCCAGGATATTCTTTCCACAAGCGCAACGAAACTGAAGTCTTTTGCAAGCTGTCCTTATCAGCATTTCGCAAGACATATCCTGAAGCTTGAGGAAAGGCGCGTTTTTGAATTAGAGCCTTTTAGTCTTGGCCTTTTCTTTCACAAGGCCCTTGAGATATTATTTAATAATCTTAAAAGCAAAAATATTAGTTTTTCGACCGCCGGGACCGATTTGCTTAATCAGCTTATTGATAAATCGGTCGAGAAACTTCTTATAGAGGACTCATTCCTGAAAAGTTTCAATTTAAGGACCAAACACAACAGTTTTATCATTCTTTCAGCAACCGAAATGGTTAAAACCGCGGTATTGGAGTTTTCTAAGATTGCTTCAGCAGGCAGTTTCACGCAGATTGCCTCTGAAATCGGTTTCGGCGACAAGTTTCCTCTGCCTGCGATTGAGATTGAACTGGAAAAAGGTAAAAAACTTCACATCGAAGGCAAAATCGACAGGGTGGATACGACTTCCAAAGCGGGCGTCAACTATTGTATGGTTGTGGATTATAAAACTTCGCAAACCGCGATTAACTGGTCGTTATTTTCCGCAGGCCTCGATTTGCAACTGCCTATTTATCTTCTTGCTATAAGAAATCAGACTGTAGAAAAGAATAAAAACCTTATTCCCCTGGGTGCGTTTTATTTCCAAATCCAGACACTTGCCAAATCATCGGAGTTAAATGACATTGAGAAAAAATCCGGGAAAATCATAAGAAAGCCGAAGGGCATTTTTAACGGCGAATATTTTGATATTTTAGATGCTAAAACTGAGACTGGCTACAGTTCATTTTACAGTTTTCAAATAACGCAAAAAGGTAAACAATTCGGAAGGTATGAATCGAGTTCGCTTTTGACAGATGAGCATTTTTCAGCTGTTTTGTCTTTAGCTGAAGATAAATTAAAAGAGCTCGGCGGCCGGATACTTGCCGGCGAAATTGATATAACGCCTTACAGGCACGTTAAAAATGTCGCCTGTACTTATTGTCCGTATAAATCGCTTTGCCGGTTCGACTGGCAGATAAACGATTACGAGGAAATTAAAAAGATTTCTAAAACGGAATTTTTAAATGAATTGGACTAAAGGACAGAAGCAGGCAATCGAATCGCAGAGCGGCGACATAACCGTAGCTGCCTCAGCCGGTACAGGCAAGACGACCGTGCTTTCGCAGCGGGCTGTCAGAGTTCTGGGCCAGCCTGATTTATGTCCTGACGTTTCGGATATTCTCGTTTTGACCTTTACCGAAGCGGCTGCGGGCGAGATGAACGCGCGAATAGCGCAGCACCTTCGCGATGCGGCATCTCGGACAAAGAATGCCCATCTTCGCAAACAGCTTTTGATGCTCGACAGCGCCGACATAAGTACGATTCATTCATTCTGCAAACGTATTATCAGTCAGCATTTTCATCGTCTCCAGCTTAATCCTGCTTTCAGGGTGATGGATGCCGATGAGAGTAAACTTATAAAGGCCGAAATTCTCCAGCAGGTAATCGAAGAAGCCTGGAACGATATGCCGCAGGGTATGGGTCAACTTTTGAGCGGCAGGGCGGTATCGAATCCGAGAAACAATTTCCTCAACTGCATAATAGATATCAACGATTTTCTCGATACGGTTGTGTCCCGTCAAAATTGGTTCGACAGGGCGGCCGTTTACAATGACGCGGTGATTTTAGCGTCTTCGGAAGCCGTTAAAAGTCAAAAACAGATTATTCTCGATAGTCTTAAAATCTTCAAAGAGCAGTTTGAATGGTCGTTAAGCCTTGATGAAAAAATTACAAATGGACACTGGAAGCAGCAGATTGGAGGTCAGTGTCTGGCGACAGTTTTACTGGCGATAGATTTTCTTCAAAAAGATGATTTCAAGTCTTTCTCTGAACTTCTTGATAGTTTTGATGGTTTTAAGTGGAATAATAAGCCCAAAGGTCTTGAAGATGAGAAAAAAGAGCTTGTTCGGGCTGCTGCACGAAAAGCAATTGACGGTTTTAAAAATCTTAACAATTTTGCAGTACTTAATCCCGATTATGCCGGTCTTGTAGCAGGGGCCTGTTCAGTTCAGACAAAAGTGTTGATTGAGCTTGTCAAAAAATTCGACTTCGCTTATCAAACCAGAAAGAAGCAGCTAAACTGTGTGGATTTTGCCGATCTTGAGAAGTATATGCTGAAACTGCTGTCCGAAAACGGTGATGTCGATACCGCCAAGCCGTCGGACATTGCTCTGCAGTTGCAGAAAAAGTATAAATATATCTTTGTTGACGAATATCAGGATATAAATCCCGTTCAGCAGAGGATAATCGACCTCTTGAGCGGCTTGGCGAAAGTTTTTGTAGTCGGCGACGTCAAGCAGAGCATTTATGCCTGGCGGGGAGCCGATTGCGGCCTGTTTGTCCAGCGGCTGGGCAAAACGGGGATTGACGAGTCGAAATCCCGTGTCGATTTGAACGAGAATTTCCGCTCCCGCCCCGGCATTTTAAATTTTGTCAACGAAGTTTTCTCTCGCATTATGACCGAATCCGTTGTTGCGATAGATTATGACGAAAAGACCGCTCTTAAGCCTTTTAACGCCTCGTCGGACAAGTCTCCAAATCCCGATGTGGAACTGATTATCGTTGACGAAGACCCTGCAGAAGAAAAACAGACCGACAATGACGATGATGACAACCAGACCGGCGTTGTTTCGGCAGATGCAATAAATTGCAGGGCTCTGACGGTTGCCGATAGAATAAAAGAGCTTGTAGAAGTTGAAAAGTTTGAGATATATGACAAAAAAATTGCAGCCAACCGTCCTTGCCGCTGGAGCGATATTGTAATTTTAACCAGAGACTTTAAACATCGTGCCAATAATTATGTCCAAATCCTCCGCTGTGCCAATATACCTGTTGTCAGCGACAGCTCCTCGGGCTATTTTGCGACTACCGAAATAAACGATATGCTTTCACTGCTTGAGGTTCTTGACAATCCCCATCAGGATATTCCCCTTGCCTCTGTTTTAAGGAGTCCTGTTTTCGGTCTTTCAGATACGCAGCTTGCGCAGATAAAATCGCATAAAAATTCTCAGGCAGATTTTTATTCTCTGCTCGAATCTGTAGCGAAAAAATCAGACGATAAAGACCTGCAAAAAATGGTTTCTGAAATTTTGCATCGTCTTGACGATTGGCGAACTCTGGCTCGACGTGGTTCGCTGGCCGATTTAATCTGGCGGATTTATTCCCAGACCGATTATTTATCGTTTGTTTCCGCTCTGCCCGGCGGTTCTCAGAGACACGCGAATTTGCTGAAGCTTCATCAGCGGGCGATACAGTTTGAAAACTTCGCATCCAGCTTTAATGTTATTTCATTGTCCAGATTTGTTAATTTTCTGCAAAAACTCCTCGAATCCGGCGGCGATTGGGCTCCTGCCGAGCCGGACAGCTCCGCTTCAAATGCTGTGCGGGTGATGAGCGTTCACAAGAGTAAAGGTCTGGAATTTCCAATTATGATTTTAGCCGAGACAAACAGGGAATTCCGATTCGGCTCTCACATCGGCGATTGTATTACAGATAATCACGCGACAATCGGGATTAGGATAATAGATGAAAACAGCGGCACAAAGCTGCCATCGCTTACCTGGCAGGTGATAAAACAAAAACAAAGAAGACAAAGCCTTGCCGAGGAAATGAGGATTTTGTATGTGGCGATGACCCGGGCAAAGGACAAGCTGATTATATCCGGCGCCGCCGAATCTAAACACTGTATCTCCCTGCTGAGCAATGCCGCATTTTGCGATTCAGAGAAATTGCCTTTCTTTTTGATAGAATCCGCCAAAAGCGAGCTTGATTTGATTTTGCTGTCCCTTGCAAAATATAAAAAACTGCACAGTCATTTTAAATTGTCAGTACAGGTCGATACCCGTAATGAAAATATATTTGATTTTAGGATATATCAGCCTGACAAGATTTTACAGCTCAAAGGCAAATTCCTGAAAAAACGTCCCGCCAGCAGGTATGAAACGATAAAATCACCTTTGCCGGACAAGACCTTGCTTGAGAATATCGCTGAAAATCTGAACTGGCAATACCCGCTTAAAGATTGCGCCTCAATAAAAGCAAAGCAATCTGTTACTTCTATTGTGCAGCAGGAAGAATTTGCCGAGGCAGACTGTAGTTTTTCATTTGATTCTTTTGAAAAACTTACCGGCCGGGGCGACAACCTCGTTATCGGCAGTGCGACTCATCTCGTTATCAAAAATATAAATTTAACCGATGCCGTCAACAAAGACAAAATCAGTCAGGTTGTAACTGACTTGCTGGAAAAGGGTTATATAGCAAAGCAGGCCGCTGAAAAAATCAATATTTCGTCTATTTTGAAGTTTTTTAATAGCGATTTGGGCAGGCTTGTCAGTGATGGCAAAAATACCGTGTTAAAAGAATGGCCTTTTACTTATGCAGTTTCGGCGGCGGATTTATATCCCGATTTAAAGAATTGCACCGAAGAAAAAATAATCATCCAGGGCATCGTCGATATGCTGGTTAAAACGCCTGATGGTTTGATTGTAATGGATTTCAAGACAGACCGTATCGATTCTTCACAATTGCAGCAGAGAAGCAAACATTACGCGCCACAGTTAAAATGGTACTGCAAAGCGGCAGGGGAGATTCTCGATGTTAAAAATATTGCCGGCTGGTTATATTTTCTTTCCGCAGGTGAAGCAATAAGTATTTGTTAGCGTTATTTATTCGGTTCGATATGAACCGTAATATTTACCGGCTGGGTAATTTGCCTGTGAAGTTCATTTTCAAGAGATTCGGCAATATCGTGAGCCTCTGTTATTTTTAGCTCCGGGTCGACAAGAATATGCAAATCCATAAAAAGTTCTCTGCCGACAACTCTTGTTCGCAGCTTGTGCCAATTACGGATTTGCGATTGTGATGCGATAATTTTTGTAATCTGTTCATTTGTGCTGGCATTGACCGCACGCGCGGTAAATTGCCCCATAGAGTCGCCTAATATTTTAAAGGCAACCCAGATAATCATTACTCCGACAATAATCGTTGCTATCTGGTCTGCATAGCCGAAACCGAACATAGATGCAACGGCTCCAATTGCAACAGCAATTGAGCTGAAAGCGTCTGAGCGATGGTGCCATGCGTTTGCATAGACCATTGAACTGGAAAATTTCATAGCGACATTTCTGGTAATAATAAAACAATATTCTTTAGAGACTATTGAGATTATCGCCACGGCCAGAACGGTATAGCCTATTTTTGAGATTTTTTGTTCCGTGATGCTGCCGGCGGCCTTGTAAATCATCCCCCCGGCTAAAATCGCCAATAGCAGGGCGATAAATATGGCCGCGAAATTCTCAGCCCAGCCGTGCCCGTATGGATGATATTCATCGGGTTTTTTGGAGCCTATTTTTGCGCCGACGATAACAGCGAAATCCGTTATCATATCCGAAAGCGAATGAACACCGTCAGCTATCAGTGCCATCGATGACACAAGAAATCCCGCAATAATTTTTGCTGCCGTGAGAATGAGGTTTATAGCCAGGCCAATCCACGTTACCCTGCGAATTTGACCAAGAGCCTCGGCGTTTTTCTCTACTTGTGGAGGCATTTTATTGCCCTGTAATTTTTTGTATTATAGCTGTGATTTTGTCCAGATACTTTTTCGGGTCCACATCTTCTTTAAATTCTGCGATTAGTCTCATTACAGGTTCAGTATTGCTTGTCCGCAGGTGGATCCAGCCGTCGTCAAAATCGAACCTGCAACCGTCGTCTGTATTGACTTTTGATTTTTTGAAGGTTTTTTTTGCCTGTGTGATTATTTTATTAGCCGTCTTTTTGTCAGCGTCAAATTTCTGTTTTATCATTTGATAAGCCGGTATCTCGTCAACAAGCTGGCTTATTGATCTTCCAGTTTCGGCGCAAAGCTGCAGAATAATCGCCATTCCTATAAGGCTGTCGCGCACCGGCCCGATGCGCAAATCGATGATTCCGCCGTTGCCCTCGCCGCCGATTACGCAATTGTTTTTTATCATAGCTCCTGCGACATTTGCTTCACCCACCGGTGTGCGGATAACTTCGCATCCTGCCTCTTGTGCAACATCGTCAATCATTCGCGATGTGGAAAGATTTGCGGCCGCCGAGCCTTTTTTGTGACTGAAAATATATTTTGCGGCCAAAGCAAGGGTATATTCTTCGCCGATATATCTGCCGTTTTCGTCCACGATTGCGAGCCTGTCCGCGTCCGGGTCCTGGGCAAAACCGATATTGGCTCCGACTTTTTTGACCGTCTGGCAAAGATGCTCCAGGTTTTCCGCCAACGGCTCCGGCTTATGTGCAAACAAACCGGTCGGCGCGTCATTTATAGCGGTAACCCGGCAGCCGAGTGTTGACAGGAGTCTTTTTCCGGGTCTTGCACCTGCTCCGTTTACACTGTCGAGGACTACTTTAAATTTTTTCGAAAGTATCAGGCCTCTGCCGATGCATGTCTGAACCTTTTTGATGTGAACTGTATCGCCGCTGTAGTCTATTACAATCTTGCCGCAATCCGCAGAAGAAACGAAATCGAATTCTCCTTTTAAAAACAGGGATTTTATTTTTTCCGCCATTCCCGCCGGCGGGGCGATTCCTTTGCTTGTAAGCAGTTTAATTCCGTTATATTCGACTGGATTATGAGAAGCCGTAACAACCACGCCGCCGTCGCACCTCAGATGCCTGACCATAATGCCGACGGTGGGGGTGGTTACCAGTCCCAGGTCGATTATATCCACGCCGACCGAGCACAATCCTGCCGATATGGCCGATTTGAGCATTCCGCCCGATGGCCTGCTGTCTATGCCTATTGCGATGGAAAGCTTCTTTTTGCCTTTGGAATTCTTAAGAAATGTTCCAAAAGCACAGCCGTAATTCGTCGCCGTTGACGCGTTCAGATTTTCTCCGACTATTCCACGCATTCCGCTGATTGATATAATTAAATCCTGTTTCATTTTATTGCCAACTATCAAATTTTTTATAATTGTCTGGTTTTTTCAAGTACTTCTTTGAGTCTTGAAACTACGGTTTCCACCTGTTTATCCTTGAGCAAAAGTATTTCCTGCAGTGCCTCGCCGATATAAGGCAGGTAAGTTTCTATATAGCCTCTCTTGGCCATTTCCTGCCGGATACGCTTCTGTTTTCGCAGATATATGCCAAGTTTACGTCCGCATTCCTGCACTGCAAGTTTTATTTCCTTTATTATTTCAGGATAATGGGCTATCGCCTCTTTGCTTTCAGATGTAAACGGCACCCATACCGATGCGATATGGACCATAAGAACCATTGGCCCCATCGGCAAAGTGCCTCTCGACTGCGAAAGGCTGTAATTTCGCCAGTTAATTTCGCCAACTGCCTTATGGATGGCACAGGCTCCCTGCTGATAGAGCAGCGGCACACGATTGGCGAATCGTTTCAGTTCCATTTGCACTTGTTTGTCTTCGTCGTCTCCGTCCCCGTTGCTTTTATTCTGTGCGGTTTTGAATCCGTAGGCGATTGCCGCTTCGATAAGAAACGGATTTCCCCGGTAAACGCTGGGTTTTCTCGTAGATGCAGCGTAAAATTCCGCCTCGACAGTTCTTTTCAGTCCCTGCTCAAGCTCATTTTCACCTATCGGCCCGATACAATTTACTGGCGGCGCCATTATTTTTGTTTCGTTTATGGCGGTATGCAGAACTTCGGCTTCTTTTAGACTCAGACTTGCCGGCCGTGCATTCTTCGAAAGTTTTGCCTTTTTGCATATTCCACCGGCCATATTCGAACTTACCCGCGAGAAATCGTGATGCAGAAATGCCGAAAGACGTTTGGACGTGCTTTCTTTTGCCATCTTGTAAAGCAGGCCGAGTTCCACCCCGTAAGGATGCGGCTTTATCTCGACCGGCACGAAAGGCATCTTTTTGCTTTGCTGTTTGTATTCATATACCGAACCGTCCGGCAAATTATAAATTATTGTGGCGTGCGGATTGGCCATTGCAGTCTGAACGAGATATTCATCGACAGACTGTTTTCCCTTCTGGTATTTTCCTTCGAGCGTTATCGTTACCTGTGTCCCCGTCGGCAGGTCGAAATCGCAGTCTTCGTCCAGTACCACCAGAGGCTTGTTTTTGCTTGTATCAATCTGAACATGACAATGCGATGCTTTTTTTCTTTTATCAGTCCTCGATATAATCTGAACCGGTTCGCCTGTCGTCAGCAGTCCGTACATTCCAGCTGCTGATATGCCGATACCCTGCTGGCCTCTGGACATTTTCAAACTGTGAAACTTGCTGCCGTAAAGCAGCTTGGCAAAAATATTTGGGATTTGCTCGCTGACGATTCCCGGCCCGTTGTCTTTTATTGTTATAGTAAACTTTTTTTCGGTAAGCTGTTTTATGCTTACGGTTATTTCAGGAAGAATATGGGCCTCTTCGCAGGCGTCCATGGAATTATCTACCGCTTCTTTTATGGCAGTCAGCAGTGCTTTTCTTGGATTGTCAAACCCCAGAAGATGTCTGTTCTTGGCGAAAAATTCACTTATGCTGATATCTCGCTGTTTTGCTGCCATCGATTCGGCTGTAGCCGGGCCGGCTTTTGCCGGAGGAGTCCTTTTCTGAGGCTGCTTTAAAACTTTTTCAGTCTTCTTGCCGGACTTTAGGTTTTTTTTAGGTTTTGTTTTTTTCGTTTTAGGCTCCGGTTTGTCCTCTGGTTTGTCTGGCGCAGCCTTAGCAGAAGCAAAACTGCCGCCCCCGCTCTTGCTTTCGCAAGAAAGCGCGGGGGCTGGAGCTTTTTCTTTGCAGTTGCCTTCAATAGCCTGCCTGCCTTTTATTTGGATTTAATATGGTTTCTATTCCTTAGCCGAGTTTGCACAAATGAACTTCGTTGACAAAATCGAGCTCGGATATTGCCTTTACGGTTTTTTCATCCGGCATAGCGTCGAGGCTGACAGCCAGAATCGCTTTTTTCTCTGCCGCCTTTTGTCCTACGCCCATCGTCTGAATATTAATGCCGCCTTTACCCAGAACTGTGCCGACAGAGCCGATTACGCCGGGCTTGTCGTCGTTGAAAATAATCATAACATTGTCGCCAGGCGTCATTTCCACATCGAAGCCGTTAATTTCAATTATCCTCATTATATTATCGTTAAATACTGTCCCTGTAAAGGTGCATTCACCTTTTGCCGTTGTAACTTTGGCGCCGAACCCCGAAGCGACGTTCTTTGCTTCCGGATTTTTCGTCACATCGATGCTGATGCCTTTTTCCTTTGCCAATGCCGATGCGTTTACCATATTAACCGGGTCTTCGGAAGATGATTTGAGCAGCCCGATTTGGAACGACGAGGTTACCAGCCCGACACTGTGTTCTGCGATATCGCCTCTATATTGTAATTCGACTTTTTTGATTTGTCCGCCTGCGATGACACTCACAAGGGTTCCGATTCTTTCCGCCAGTGCCGCGTATGTACTTACAACAGTTGGTACCGCTCCGCCGGTAGCCGGTGCGTTGACGGGGTTTTTGATTGCTCCGGTTTTCAGGTAATCGACAAGAATTTGTGCCGCTTCCACAGCCACTTCGACTTGTGCCTCTTCAGTGCTTGCTCCCAGGTGAGGTGTGGCGATACAGTTGGCGATTTTTTCGTATCTCTTATTCTTTACCGGCGGCTCTTCAGTAAACACATCCAGTGCTGCTGCTGCTATCGTCTTATTTTCCAGTGCGTCATACAATGCGTCTTCATTTATGATTCCGCCGCGTGCGCAGTTTATAACTTTCGTCGTTGGTTTCATCATCTTAAACTGTGCTTCGCCTATCATATTAAGTGTCTTCTCATTTTTCGGAACGTGGACCGTGATAATATCAGCTTCCCTGAAGATTCTTTCGAGGTTATCGGTGATTTCGATTCCCAGCTTTTCTGCATCCGGAGGCGTTGCGACCGGGTCGTAACCCAGAATTTTCATATTAAATCCGCTTGCCATCTTTGCCACTGCCATTCCGATTCTTCCCAGCCCGATTACGCCCAGTACCTTATTATTCAGCTGGTTGCCCATATATTTTTTCTTGTCCCATACGCCGCTTTTAAGGCTGTTGGCCGCCGGCACTACGTGTCTGCTCATTGCGAGCATAAGAGTCATTGTTTGTTCTGCCGCGCTTAGTGTATTACCGCCGGGCGTATTCATTACAAGTATCCCTTTTTTCGTCGCTGCCAGCACATCGATATTATCGACACCTACCCCGGCCCGAGCGATGCCTCGCAGCTTGCCGGGTTTTTCGAGCACTTTTGCCGTTGCTTTAGTTGCGCTTCTTACGATAAGTCCGTCATATTCTCCAATTATGGATATAAGTTCTTCCGGACTGAGGCCTGTTTTGACTACCGGTTCAACATCTTTCATCGATTTCAGCAGGTCGATACCTTCTTGTGCGAGCTTGTCGGCGATGAGAATCTTAATCATTTCTTTCTCCTTTGGTTGTTCACCATTTTTCGTAATCAATTTCTTTTTGTTCTTCTGCTATACGAAATCGTACAGTTTTACAGTCATAAAAATATCTTGAAATACAGAACGCCGTTGCGTTCGACAGTTTCCCGACAGCCGTTTGTACTGTTCCTTTCTCGGCTTCAATGCTCACTGTTATTTCTTTATAGCTTTCATCAGCCGGCCATATTTTCTTTCGCTCTATGTCGTAAAGGCACGACTTTGTCGTCATTATTCCGTTAAAAAAGTCCTTTTCAGCGAATGTACTCAAATCAAAATCCATCACCTGAACTGCGAGCACATATTTGGCGCCGGCCTTTGACGCCGTTTCAAATACGTCGTCTTTTTTATCCTGCGGCAAAGCTAATCGGATTTCCTGAATTTCTGCATATTCGGTCAGTCGTTCTTTTTTTATTCGTACCTTTTCCACAAGTGCAATATTCATAGACCTTGTTAATGCAGTTCGCAAATCCATCGGGCTTCTTATCCAGCCCGGCTGGCTGATAAAGACAACAATTTTGCCTTCTGTTTTGGCCAGTTTGAATTCAGCCGGTACCACTTTTTCAGACGGCATTTCTGATGACATGGCTCCGCCTATGCCGCCTATGGTTCTGCATCCTGTCCAAAATGCCGTTGTGATTGCGATGCCCAATATTATGAAAATATTTTTTATGTTTGTGTTCATTTTTTATGATTTCCTTTACGGCAATTCCGCCAATGCTCTCGCTATTGTTACCGCCCAACTGGCCGCGAGAATTATCGCTCCCGCTATCAATAAGTACTCTATTCGCCAAATCCTTATTGGCGGCAGGAAAGAAAAGTTTATCCCTGTGGTTGCACTAAGTAAAGAAAAAAACGCTGCCAGCAGCAGTACAACGCACATCGCCGCCGCGGCTGGCTGTATCCAGAAGGCTTTTATTATTCCGCCCGTCACAAAAACACTTATCGCTGTCGTGAATCCGCACGTCGGGCAGGGGATACCGTAGTTTCTTTTGAATGCGCATTCGCCCAATGGACTTAAGTTTATTACCCCCTTTGCCGCCAGCCAGAATAATCCGAAAATGACGCAAACAGCCAGAAAAATCGCTAAAAATACGATTCTATCTTTGGGCTCGGCTCGCCAGAACCATTTTGACTTTTTTTGCTTTTCCATTTTGACCTCAAATTACCCCTCTTAGGATATTATGTCAAGCTGGTACAAAATACCCTGCCTTTTCGTCCAATTCTTCA
>JAHJUV010000067.1 GCA_018828825.1 Planctomycetota bacterium
CAGGAAACCTTATAATTTCTTTGAAAAAGGGGTATTGACCCCGCACCGGAGAATTATTGAATAAAAAATGGTGCGGGGTTGACAGAGATAAATTTATCGGCTAAAATAAAGTCTATGTTTATATTGGACGATATAACTCGTACTGACCAAGGGTCAGTTCGAGAGTCGTTAGTTGTTAGTTTTTAGTCTTTAGTTGCGGAATGGTTTAGAGATATTATGTACTATATCAAGGTCGCTAAAAGATGTCTGGCTAAGCGCGTCAAAGCATTTTCCGGTGCTTTTGCTTACGGGGTCTCGTCAGGTCGGCAAGACCACCTTTCTAAAACATATCTGTCCTGCTGGGCGGACTTACGTAACATTGGACGACCCATCGACAAGGGCACTGGCACAGGAAGACGGCGGGCTTTTTATGAAAAGATTTACTCCGCCGATTCTTATCGACGAGATTCAATATGCTCCCAATTTACTGCCTTATATAAAGATGGAAGCTGATTCGAGCAGTAAAAAGGGGCAATTCTGGCTTACCGGCTCTCAGCAGTTTTTAATGATGAAAGGTATATCAGAAACACTGGCCGGCAGAGTAGCGATTCTCAATCTGCTTGGTTTTTCGCAGCGCGAAAAAGAACGCTCCAATCTGGATATCGAACCATTTATTTCCGGAAAGAAAAATTTGACAGCCAGATTATCTTTCGCAAAAAAACCGAGCTTAAAAAAAATGTATAAAAACATCTGGCTCGGCAGTTTCCCTGCTCTGATTGCCGGTGCGGCAAAAAACAGGGAGCTTTATTACAGTTCATATCTGCAGACTTATTTGCAGCGGGATGTAAGAGATTTGGCTCAGGTCGGCAATGAAAGGGCTTTTATAAGGTTCATAAGGGCCTGTGCAGCAAGAACAGGGCAACTATTGAATCTGGCGGATTTGGCTAAAGATACGGATATAAGCATTCCCACTGCGAAAAACTGGCTCTCTATTCTTATGGCCAGTTTTCAAATTTTTTTGCTCCAGCCGTATCATAACAATATTACTAAAAGGTTGATTAAAACACCTAAATTATATTTTCTCGACACAGGCTTATGCAGCTATCTGACGGAGTGGAACAGCCCCCAAACTCTTGAAGCAGGGGCAATGTCTGGCGCTATTTTTGAAACCTGGGTATTTTCGGAAATATTGAAAAGTTATTGGCACAGAGGACTTGAACCGTTGATTTATTATTATCGCGACAAAGATAAGAAAGAAATTGATTTTATCATTGAGGCAAATCAAAAATTATATCCTATAGAAGTAAAAAAAAGTACAACAGTAAAGAAAGAATGGGGCAGAGAATTTTCAGTTTTATCTAAATTTAAAAAAGGGACAGGTAAAGGAATCGTAATTTGTATGGCAGAAGAAATGTTGCCTTTAGATGATAAAAATGACGCCGTTCCTGTAACTATCCTTTGATAAACATTTGATAACCAAAAAGAATCCGGCATCAAATCTCGTATTTAATTGATACCATAATTTTTTGACTTTAAACCTCGCCAAAAAGGCGGTGAAATCAAACAAATAAATCAGCCTAACCCCCAAACCCTATCCCCTAATCCTATCGCCTGCCCTGCTTGCCCTGTGAGATGGCTCTTCGCCTATCTCACCGGGGTGAAGTGTCGCAACTACTTCATCGGGGTCTAAATAATTCGTGCGTATTCGTGGTTATTCGTGGTTAAATTACGTTCTCAGAACATCACCTTAATCCCGATTCATCGGGGCTGTGCGTTCTGCCTGTCCGCCATAGTCCCTTAGGGACGACGGCGGATGTCTTAGTGTCTTAGTGCCTTTGTGGCTATTTTCTCCGTGAATGTCGGCGTTTTCTGCCGGGGACAGTAAATTTATGCTTAGGCTTGATTACGGGACGGCTTGGCGGCAAATCCGGCATCGTAGAAACGAAGCCGGGACATTTTTCAATCTTGAATTTCCGTTCGATGAACCATTCAATCTGGCGAAGATATTTTTCCTCATCGCGACAGACGAACGTAATCGCGTCGCCGGTAGCAGTGGCTCGGCCTGTTCGGCCGATGCGATGGATATAGTCCTCCGCAAATACGGGCACATCGAAATTTATGACGTGTGAGATTCCCTCGACATCTATTCCCCTTGCGGCGATATCGGTGGCGACCATAACCTGAAATTTTCCGTTTTTAAAGCCCTGCATCGCTTGACGCCGCTGACCCTGTGTGCGGCCGGAGTGTATCGCGACAGAATTGACGCCCCCGCGCTTGAGGCGATGATTAATTCTATCAGCGCCGTGTTTTGTGCGCGAAAAAACAAGCACGCTGTACATTCCGCCTTTTTGGAGCATATGCAGCAGAACTTCCATTTTCTCTTCCCTGCGGACAGAATAAATATGCTGCGTAATGGTTTCGATTGGGTTTCGCTGCTGGCCGACCTGGATTATTTTCGGATGATTCATTACTCCCGCCGCTAAGGTCTTTACTTCGGGCGGTATGGTAGCGGAAAAGAGGAGCGTTTGACGTTTTTGCGGTACAACGGCGATAATTTTCCGCACATCGTTTATAAAGCCCATATCGAACATACGGTCGGCTTCATCGAGAACGAGGACTTCAACGTGCCGCAGGTTGATAGTTCTCCGACCCATATGGTCGAGAAGCCTGCCCGGCGTAGCGACAACGATATCGACGCCGCGATTAAGAGCGGAAAACTGACCTTTAATATTCACGCCGCCGTAAACGGTAAGGGTTCGCATATTCAGAAATCGGCCGTAGCCGATAATGCACTGTTCGATTTGCAGTGCCAGTTCGCGCGTTGGAGTAAGAATGAGAGCTTTTATATGTTTGCTTTTGGTCGCGTGTTCGTGACTGAGCCGGTTTAAGATTGGCAGTACAAAAGCCGCCGTTTTACCTGTACCGGTCTGGGCGCAGCCGATGATATCCTTGCCTTCGACCGCGGCCGGTATTACCTGTAACTGAATTTCAGTTGGAGCCTTGTAGCCGGTTGCAAGAATGCCCCGAACCAGCGGGTCGGAAAGACCGAGTAAATTAAATGGCATTGGAAAACCCTAAAATTTTAATAATGGAAATTAGACTCACCAAGCCAGGCAGAGCCGATATAAAATCAAAGGCCTGGTTGTTGTTTTATGATGTCTATTAAATTTCAAAGTGCGTATTATAGCATTTTTGGATATTAAAAGAAGTGTTATTTCCGGTTAAATTTCTTTGACAAAAAACCGGCGGCAGAATACACTTTAGCTCTTGTGTATCAGTGCAAATTTAGGCGTTTAACCATCAACTATAACCGATTGCCAGAAAAGGATTTATGAGCAAAACGGAAGAGCCAAAAAAGACTGAGCGGATAGAAGAAATACGAATTCTTGATGAGATGAAGAATTCGTATATGAATTACGCGATGAGTGTAATAGTTTCGCGTGCTTTGCCGGACGTGCGGGACGGCCTCAAGCCTTCCCAGAGGCGCGTTATGGTCGCTATGAACGACCTGAATCTCGGTCCCCGCAGCAGACACAGAAAATGCGCCAAAATCGTCGGCGATACCTCTGGGAATTATCATCCGCATGGGGATCAGGCGACTTACGGGACGCTGGTTCGGCTGGGTCAGGACTGGAATATGCGGCATACGCTGGTTGACCCGCAGGGGAATTTTGGGAGTATCGATAACGACCCGCCAGCAGCGATGAGGTACACCGAAGCTCGGATGTCGGCAGAAGCGATGGAAATGCTGGAGGATTTGAATCGCGATACGGTCGATTTTATACCAAACTATGACGAGACACGGACTGAGCCGACAGTTTTGCCGTCGAAGTTTCCGAATCTGTTAGTTAATGGTTCGACAGGCATCGCGGTGGGTATGGCGACAAATCTGGCGCCGCATAATCTGGGCGAGGTCTGCGATGCACTGCTATTGGTAATAAAAGACCCGAATTGCGGGTTTAAAGATATAATGAAAGTTATGCCTGCGCCGGACTTTCCGACAGGCGGGAGTATCTGCGGCAGAGGCGGGATAAAACAGGCATACAGTACCGGTAAAGGGCATTTGACGGTACGCGGCAAAGTCGATATCGAAGAGACCAAAAAGGGGCGGAAACATATAATTATAACCGAAATTCCATATATGGTGGTGAAAACGAGTATTGTTTCCAAAATAGCCGACCTTGTCGAAAGCGGAACTTTGCCCGAGGTCTCGGACGTCAGAGATGAATCGGACCGCAAAGGGATGCGGATAGTAGTAGAAGTAAAAAAGGACGCAGAAGAACAAGTCGCACTTAATAAAATTTATAAGTACACGCCGCTGCAAAGCACGTTCGCGATATCGAATGTAGCACTTGTAAATAACCGGCCAGAGACGCTGAATATAAGGCAGATTCTGGGGCTGTTTATCGACCACCGCAAAGAAGTAATTCGCAGACGCAGCAGATTTCTATTAATCCGGTGCAGGAACCGGGCACATATCCTCGAAGGTCTAATCCTTGCTATAAGCGATATCGACGAAATAATAGAATTGATAAAGAAGTCGCCGGATGCGCCGACGGCAAAACTGAACTTGATGAAAAAGCCGCTGAAGCTGGCAGAGTCGGCGACGCTGAAAAAGCTGCTGCCTGCAGAGTTCGCAAAAAGAGCGACCTCGGCAGAACAATATTTGACGGGGGCGCAGGCGGACGCGATATTGAGTATGCAGCTTTCAAGGCTGACGGGACTTGAAATTGAAAAGCTGGGCAAGGAATATGTCGGCCTTGTCGAAGAGATTAAAGGATACGAATCGATACTGGCGGATGAAAAGCTGGTGCTGGATATTATTACGGAAGACTTGTACGAGCTTAAGGAAAAATACGCGGACAAACGCAGGACGCAGATTGCCGAGGCGACTGAGGAATTTAATATTGAAGATTTCGTAGCCGATGAGGAAGTTCTTGTTACGGTAAGTCACAGCGGCTATATCAAACGTTTGCCGATAGATACGTACCGCAAACAGGGGCGCGGCGGCAGAGGTATAATCGGGTCGGATACGCGTGAGGGCGATTTTATCGAGTCGCTGTTTACGGCATCGACGCACGATTATCTGCTTGTGTTTACCAATCGCGGCAAGTGCTACTGGCTGAAGGTTTATAATATTCCGCAGCTTTCAAGGCAGAGCAAGGGCAGAAGTATCGCGAACCTTCTCAAACTTGGCGACCAGCAAATCGCATCAATTATTAACGTTTCTAAATTCGACGAGCTAAATCTTGTGATGGCGACGCGGAAGGGAATTATCAAGAAATCGGCATTGGAACTTTATTCGAATCCGCGGGCGAGCGGGATTATCGCGATAAAGCTCGACCCTGATGACGACCTTATCGGTGTTGCGCTGACGACGGGAAAGAACCATATAATCCTGGGTACGAAAGACGGGATGGCAATGCGGTTCGAAGAATCGCAGGCAAGGTCTATGGGGCGGTCGGCAAGAGGCGTTAAAGGAATTAACCTCCGCAAAGGCGATAACGTCGTCGATATGGTCGTGGCCGAAGAGAGCTCATCGCTATTGACGGTCTGCGAAAAAGGATACGGCAAGAGGACGACGCTCGAAGATTACCGGGCTCAGCATCGAGGCGGAATCGGACTTATTAATATCAAGACGTCCGAGAGAAACGGCAGCGTCGTTGCGCTTAAAGCCGTCAAGGACAAAGACGATATTATGATTATGACCGCAAAGGGGATTATTATCCGCACGGGACTGGATGAAATACGCGCAATCGGCAGGAATACGCAGGGCGTTCGGCTGATAAAACTCGAAGACGATGATAAAGTTGTCGCCGTCGAGCGAGTAGTCAAAGAAGATAAAGACGAATCAGGCGAATCTAATGAGTCGACTTCGACAGACTCGGTCCAAGAGCAAGAAGAGCCGAAGGGTGAGGCTGACGAACAAGATAAGGCAGATGAGTGAATGAATGGATGATTTTTTAACGTCCAACATTGAACATCGAACGTTGAACATCCAATAAACGTAAGACGGTTACGGTTGCGAGGCTCGTGAAGAAAATCAAAAATAAAAGATAAAAAATAAAAAATGTAGATGGTTGATTTATTGCGAGGTAGTTCAAGCCAAACACAAAGGGAAAATTATGAATTTCTTTCAAAAACTTTTTTTAGAAAAGGAGTTAAAAGAAGTTTTGGCTGTTTTAGTACAGGTGGAGGCTGAATTAAAAAAGTTTGATTATCCAATAATCAAAAAATCTGTCGAACAATGCATTTTTGTTTCTCTTAAAGGTCGAACAAAAAAAGTTCTCGAAGTTAATAAAGCGACTCCAGAAATGATGGTATATAGTATTATTGCAAATGTTGCAGCGGATTATTTAGGTTCCGGTCGATATCATGTTTATAGAGGCGTTTTAGATTTTAGTGGTCAGAATTTATATAGTATCCTTAATATTTGTCTTAAAAAACTTGAATCTACAGGTTTTACATTTGGAGGGCAGAGCGTTGCAGGTTTTAGATTGGTAGTTAATGAGGATATCAAAGGGGCGGGTTAAACAAATAAATCATAACGGCAGGATAGATTTAATTGTTTAAATGGATTTCTCCGTAGAGGTCGGAATGACCGAACCCTGCCATCGTGATGGCAGGGCTAACCACGAAAATTTCGGTTGAGATTAAAAAGGAAAAGAGATAGAATTCTGGGGAGAACTCAGAACTCAGAATACAGAAAGCAGAAGGGGGAAATCATCCGCTATAAGCGGAGGAAATGGTAAATAAAAATGGAAAAGGCGATAATATTAAAGCTTCATAAGGATTTTGAGCAGAGCGTATATAAAGACCAGGAAACTGGCCTGGAATTTTGGCTTGCAAGGGGCTTGCAGGATTTGCTCGGTTATGCCAAATGGGAGAATTTTGCAAAAGTAATAGAAAAAGCGAAAACAGCCTGCAAGAATTCAGGAATCGAGCCGAGAGACCATTTTCCTGATATCAGGAAAATGGTTGATATCGGTTCCGGGGCCAAGCGAGAAATTGAAGATATAGCCCTTACGAGATACGCTTGTTATTTGATTGCACAGAACGGAGACCCATCAAAGGACCCGATAGCATTCGCCCAGACATATTTTGCCGTTCAGACCCGCAAACAGGAAGTTATCGAACAGAGAATTACGGAAGTCGAACGGTTTAATGCCCGGAAAAAGCTTGCTTTATCTGAAAAGCAGTTGTCCGGAATAATTTACGAAAGACTGCAGGACGAACAGAGTTTCGCACGTATTCGCAGTAAAGGCGATACGGCATTGTTCGGCAAAACGACCGGGCAAATGAAAGAACAGCTTAATATTCCCCGGTCGAGAGCACTTGCAGATTTTCTGCCGACAATTACCATAAAAGCAAAGGATTTTGCTAATGAAATAACCAATTTTAATGTCAAACGAGACAATCTGCGGACAGAAGCGAAGATTACAAGGGAACATGTCAAGAATAGTCAGGGGGTAAGAAAACTTCTTATTAAACGAAATATAAAACCTGAAGAATTACCACCAGCGGAAGATATAAAAAAGGTACAAAGAAGACTTGTTGCCGAACAAAAGAAACTGAACAAGACAGAGTCGTTGGATTTAACGAATGAGCAGTAAATAAAAATGCCTATCATAGGAAAAAAACAGACTCGGCCGATATATGTCATCGCGGGCAAGAATGAGTTTCTTGTCGCTGAGGAGGTAACGGCACTGGTTAATCAACTACTGACGCCTGAACAGATGCAGATGTGTTTGTGGAAGGCGGAGGCGGATAAGGTTTCGGCTGCGGAAGTTTTTGACGATTTGAGGACGCTGCCGTTTCTTGCGGAAAGAAGAGTGGTTGTTTTGAGCGGGGCGGACGATTTTGTGAGCAGTAACCGTGAACTGCTCGAAAAGTACTTTGAAAGTCCGGCGGCGAGCGGAGTTTTAATTCTTTCGGTAAGCAAATGGCCTTCCAATACGCGGCTTGCCAAGGCACTGCCGAAAGTCGGTCAATTGATTGAGGTCGGCGAATTAAAATCAAGAGAACTTGTTTCATATATCACCGATTACGCAAAACAGCAGCACAGCAAAAATCTTTCTTACAATGCAGGACAGATGCTGGTCGAGTTTGCAGGTAATGAGCCGGGGGTATTGCGATGCGAGGTTGATAAGCTTGCGGCTTATACGGCGTCGGCAAAGGCCATAACGGAAAAAGATATATCTGAACTTGTAGGGCGGAACAGGGTTTTCGGCGCGTTCGAGGTAATCGATTCGATGACGGCGGGAGATACGGGCAGGGCGCTTGAAAAATTACGGATGATGTTCGGAGCCGATAAGACGGCTGAATATACGGTTGTCGGAGCGTTTGCGTGGCATTTTCGCAGGATGTTTACGGCCTATACGATGCTGAAAGACAGCCGGCCGGACGAGGTGGCAAGAAAGCTTCGAGTCTGGAATCAGAAGCAGTTTTTCGATGTTATCAGAAAGATGACGCTGAAAAGAATCGGCGATTGCCTGCGGCAGCTTGCCGAGATAGATTACCAAATTAAGACCGGCAGGGCGACGGCGCAGACGGCAATCGAGTCGATGATAGTTGAATTGGCAGGAAAATAACGCCGCCCCGAGTGGCGGCGGCTAAACAAAGATATATGGCAGAAGAACAGCGAAAAAGAAAACGTAATAAGCGAAAGAAGACCATTGTAGAACAATGGCTGATTTATGTTCTGCTGCGCATCTTTCTATTCTTTGTTTTTCTGTTTCCGGTCGAGATGGTTTTGAAATTTGCCGCCTTTTTAGGCAAAGGATTTTGGAAATGTTACGCCAGAGGCAGGGAGAGAGCACTTGAGAGCCTGCGGACAAGTTTTCCCGATAAGGATGAGAAGTGGATAGAAGAGACGGGCATAAGAAGCTTTGAAAATCTTTTGATGCTTACTGTTGATGTGATTTTTTCGCCGAGACTGATACGCAAGGAAAACTGGGAGCAGTATTCCTGTTATAAAAATGTCGAGCGTGTAAAGTGGATGATGCAGGGGCACCAGCCATTGCTGCTTGTGGCGGCGCATTACGGCAATTTCGAGATAATGGGGTATATACTGGGCGAGTTCGGGTTCGATATATACAGTATCGCAAGGCCTTTCGATAATAAGTTTCTTAATAAGTATCTTTACGACGTCCGGCAGAGAAACGGACAAAAAATTATCGACAAAAAAGGTGCATCCGAACAGATGGAACAGATTGTGAAGCAGGGTTCGACGCTTTGCTTTATAGCGGACCAGAACGCGGGCAAAAAGGGAATCTTCGTTGATTTTTTCGGCAGAAAGGCGAGCACGTATAAAAGCATCGGGCTGTTGGCGATTCAATATAATCTGCCGATAGGAGTCGGGGTCAGCAGGAGAGTGGGGAACAGGTTCTTTTTCGAGATAGAGATTGCCCGGCTGATAATGCCGGAGGAGTGGAAAGACAAAGACGATGCGCTGCTGTGGATTACGCAGGAATATACCAGGGCGTTCGAGGATTCGATACGCAAAGACCCGACGCAATACTGGTGGATACACCGGCGGTGGAAGACCAGACCGAAAGGCGAGCCACAGAGATAATTTATTTTTGGGCCACCTATGAATTTCCCAATATAAAAAAGGCCAGGGGTTTCCCACCCCCGGCCATACTCAGTTGCGGCACAGCTCGGCCCCGCTACAAAAGAAGAAAGCGGACGTTTTTATCTTTATTTATCCTCTCCACCATCAAGTACATTGGCATTCTGATTGCCCTTGGCCATTCCTTTTATGGCCTCCATCCCCCGGTCAAAAGCAGCCTTAAACTCCTCCTGATCCATATTCGAAAAACGAGCGGCAACCTTGCCATAAGTGTTGTCACGAATACTCGTTAAAACGCCCATAGCCTTGCTCTCGCCCGTCGAGCCAGAATCACTCGAAGCAAAAGCACTCGCAGGCCCAGCCCTGCCATCCGGCGAAAGATAATAAACCGCAGTTGCAAAACCAGCAAAATAGACAATTAAAAGAAACAATAATTTACTCTTAAAGCCCATAAGACCCCCAATCTTAAAGAGTTACAGGCCTTTCGGCCTTCTGCAACCGACTCCCTATAAAGAGTACAAAATAAAAAAGGAAAAGCAAATTAGTCCAACTTCCCGTAGTTGGGGGTATAAATCGTTGATTTTGGCTGAAGAATAGAGTTCGCGCAGGAAAAAACTGATGCACTTTTGACAACCCCCCGAAAATGTCCTTGATTCCTCATTTCCCACAGGTCGTATCGGAAATGAAAGCGAAGACAAATTTATCCAGTAGAATATTTCAAATAATTTTTTCTGCTTCTGATGTTAAAATAAATAAACCCTCGTTTTTAGCGGACTAGCGCATATTTTTTGCTAAAATAAACAAAATTTACTTGACTTTTGCTGTTTTTTTTGTTCCAATAAGAGTACTTAGGAATTCTCCTGAATTGGGGTAGGTGAAAACGTCTAAAATAAGGTTTTTTGTTACTCGACTTAGTTTTTAATTTTCTGTACTGTTCTACAGTACTGATTTCGGACAAGTCTTTACGTTTTTAAGCGAGAGAAGGGTTATACGCGGAGATTCCGCGCGCACTAACAAAAAAAAATGAAAATGAAGTTTTGCATAACATTTACAATATGTTTTTTAACCCTGCTTTCCGTTGCTTTCGGTCAGGGTTATGCCGTCCTCGTTCAGGAAAGTCCTGCCGGTGCAGGTGAAATCCAGCCCGGCATAGGCGTCCATAACTTCTCTGCCAACGAAATCGTTACCCTCACAGCCGTCCCTAAGACAGGCTGGAAGTTCGTCTTTTGGCTTGGCGATGTGTATGACCTGACAAGAAACCGGACTATGACTGCCGTTGACGGCCCTAAAATCATCATCGCTGTCTTCCAGCGTGATGAATTTGAATTGCTCGCTCCAGCCGAAGGCGCCAGTTCAGGCCCCGCAAGACTAACGCCAAGATACGATGCTATCGGTGGAAGCCTTGGCAGCGGATATACTCCGCCGCCGCCACCACCGCCGCCCCCGCCGCCGCCACCGGACTATCCTCCTCCAGTACCTGTTCCAGAACCTGCAACTATGCTGCTTTTGGGCTCAGGAGCTTTTCTTCTGTCTATAAATAGAAAAAAACAATGCAGAATAGTTTGTTAGCGAAAGCGAGTTAACAATGAAAAACAAACGTACTAAAAAACTTAAGCAGAAAAATACAGTATTTTTATTAATGAAAGGTAGATAACAATGAAAAACAAACATACTAAAAGACCCAAATTGGTTGGACTGTTTATGGCATTACTCTTGTTGCAGGCGATAGCGAAAGCCGGATACTACCTGCCCGAAAGTTCACTCTGGCAGGGTGCTCGTTATTATAACGAGAATAGCGTATACGCGTATGTTGAATATGCCGTCTATGATACTGCATCAGCGAATTATCACAATACGCTGGACGGCCTGACCGACGGATTTGTTAATCCGGGTTCCGGCCAGTACATCTATGCCTATCAGGCATCTAATCTTGGCACCGGCCTGCTGCCGATAGCAATGTTTGAACTTCTCGGCGGCAATCCATCTCTGGCGGATGGCATCGGCTCTCAGGATGATGGTTTTGGCGGCCTCATACCAACTAACAACGGCGCATCTTTTATATGGACTTTTACAAACGGCCTCTTCGTGGTCAACGAACATTCTGCGTTTATGGTATTCAGCTCCGACTCAGGACCAATAGCGGGAAGTTTCAGACTCTCGACGGAATACGGCGATGAACCCCCGATTAATAATCCGCTAACCGACGTTCCAGAACCGGCAACAGTAGCTTTATTGGCCGCCGGTGCTTGGGCGATTGTAATAAGGAAAAAAGACCATCTTAAAAATATTACTATAAAATAACGCAATATCGTTTGCATCAAAGAGCTTGGTCCCCGGATTCTTTATGCTGACTTAGGAAGCACCTCATTGTTCGGAAAAGGGAAGATGAAAGGCCGGCAGTTCCCCCCACTGTCGGCCGGTCTTTTGCGAACATAAAAATTTTCCTGCCGGAGTTTGCCCTCGCAAAACAGCAGTTATTGCAGTTTTTCATAAGGCCACATTTCAATGCCGCCGTCGAGGACCTTGACATCCTTAAAGCCCTGTTCCACAGGAGAAAATCCGCCAATGTGTCGAAGCTGCCAGACCGGCTCCTTCGGCGTGTGTAATTCACAGCTCTGGAAATTTGTGTGGGTTGACGATGCCAGGCTTGTAAAGAAATTGGCAAAGGCGGCCTTTGAAGGTCTTATGGGTCTTAATCATTTTGCCTTAAAAGCTCCGGTTCTCGTGTTAGTGGTTTCGGAGAGGCAGAAAGTGTTTGCCGATTTTGGCGGATAATGGGTAGCAATTGAGTATAATTTTGATAATATATTAGGTTGTTCCGAAAACAAGATTAATACGGGAGGGTTATATGAGCTTTCTGGATTTGGCAAATCAAAGATACAGCGTCAGAAATTATAAAGATACCCCTGTTCCACAGGAGAAAATCCGCCGATGTATCGAGGCCGCCGGACTGGCTCCTTCGGCGTGTAATTTACAGCCCTGGAAATTTGTGGTAGTTGATGATGCCGGGCTTGTAAAGGAATTGGCAAAGGCGGCCTTTGAAGGTCTTGTGGGCCTTAATCATTTTGCCTTAAAAGTTCCCGTCCTCGTATTAGTGGTTTCAGAGAGGCAGAAAGTGTTTGCCAAATTTGGCGGCATTGTTAAAAGGAAAAATTTCAGTCTGATGGATATAGCGATAGCGGCTGAACATTTCTGCCTTCAAGCCGCCGAAGAAGGCCTTGGAACCTGCATACTTGGATGGTTCAATGAAAAGAAGGTAAAGAAAATACTCTCAATCCCCAGGCTTAAAAGGGTAGAGCTTATGATTTCTCTCGGGTTTCCAGCCGATGAGGAAATTCCGCGTAAAAACAGAAAAAGCATAGATGAAATATTAAGCCATAATAAATATAAATAAAGAAAAGGAGAATGCTATGCCGGAATTTGGAACGCCTTAACCCCTACCCATCGTCAAGGCCATTTTCCTCTGCGGAGAAAACACTTGCGACCATTAGCAATGACCAATTCTTTTTCTTTTTATAATTTTTTCATACTGTTTTTTTATTTGAAACACATATTTTTCGATATTTACGTGCTAATTTCTTTCGGTTAAAGATAAAAACCTTTCATCTGGACTATTCGGCACTTAAAGCTTATTATTCAGGCGAAAAACAGCCAATAAATAAGACGGCGGCCGCAGATTATGGATGCAGTTTTGGCCTGTAAAATCGGCAAAAGAGGGTTTTCAGGGCGCTAAAGGGCTGTTATAATAGCTGTCTTAAAAATATGGAGGCTAAATTTTGGTAGATATGATTCTTCTCGAGACGCACGGCCTGGTAAAGAAATATTCCGGCAGGACAGTTGTCAATCAGGTTTCCATTACGGTCGAACAGCGCAGCATCGTAGGGCTGCTCGGCAGAAATGGGGCGGGAAAGACGACCACGTTCAGAATGGTAATGGGTATGATTGTTCCGAATGCAGGGACGGTGGTTTTCGAAGGTTCGGATGTTACCAATTTGCCGATGTACAAGCGTGCCCGTATGGGGATGGGCTATCTGTCACAGGAGCCGAGCGTTTTTCAGCGGCTAAGCGTTCGCGATAATCTGCTCGCCATTCTTGAGACGATGTCGCTGACGGCTGTGGAGCGGAAACGCAGGGCCAATGAACTTATTCAGCGGTTTGCACTCGAAGAGGTTACCGAAAGCCAGGCGAGATTTCTTTCCGGCGGCGAGCGAAGAAAACTTGAGATTGCAAGAGCGATGATTACAAATCCTTCGCTGATTTTACTCGATGAGCCTTTCAGCGGTGTTGACCCGATTGCAGTCGAGGAACTTCAGACTGAAATCCGCAGACTGGTTGCATCGGGAGTAAGCATCCTGATAACTGACCATAATGTCGAAAGGACGCTGGAAGTTTCCGACAAGGCGTACATAATCGACCACGGCAAGGTTATAGCCGAGGGCAGTCCGGCTGAAATTGTGAAAAATGAACTTGTCCGCAAGAGCTATCTTGGTCATACATTCGACGGCGACGAATTTGACGATACATCTGACAGGAGTGGCTAAATGGTTGATGTTGAAAAATGCCGGATGACACGATGGCCGACGCCGGTTCTTGTGCAAAAAGCACAGCCGATTGAAGATATTGACGATAGTATCCAAGCTCTCGCTGAGAAGATGAAGGATATTATGGTTGAGTATAAAGGCGTAGGACTTGCCGGGCCGCAGGCGGGGGTGGGGCTGAGAATTTTTGTCGCCTCACTGGACGGCACAAAGGAAAACGCAAAGGTTTATATAAATCCGGTTATCACGCCGTCAGGAACTCTTGTGGTAAATGAAGAGGGGTGTTTGTCTCTGCCGGGAATCTGGGGCAATATTAAACGGTATTCGAAATGTTCGATAAAGGCTCAGGGCCTTGATGGCAAGGAATTTACTGAGCAGGCCGAGGGACTTCTTGTGAGGATTTTTCAGCATGAATGCGACCATCTTGACGGGACTCTTGTAGCGGACAAGCTGTCCACTGTCGCGAAAATTGCCGCCCGCAGGAAGCTCAGGCAGCTTCGCGAAGATTATGAGAACCAGAACAAATGAGAATTGTTTATTGCGGCTGCGGACGATTTGGAATTGACTCGTTAAATGCCTTAAAGGCATCGAGCCATCAGTTCGTACATATCATAACACATCCCGAAAAACAAGCAGGCAGGGGCAGAAAGCTCCGCGCCAACGATATCGCACAATGGGCAGGGCAAAATAATGTGTCGCTTACCACTGTCGAAGATATAAACAGTTCGCAGGGTGTCGAGCTTGTGAAGAAACTTGGGCCGGATTTGCTTGTGGTTATCGCGTTCGGCCAGAAAATCTCGGCTGAAATAATCGGTATCCCTCCCAAAGGCGCGATAAACGTACACGGTTCGCTTCTGCCGAAATACCGCGGGGCGGCTCCGATTAACTGGGCGCTCATCAACGGCGAAACTGAAACGGGCATAAGCATTATCACGCTGGCCCAGAAAATGGACGCAGGCGAGATACTTGCGCAGGACAAGATAAATATAGCCGATGACAACTCGGCAGATATAGTTCACGATGCACTTGCGAAACTGGCGGCACCACTGCTGATTGAGACAATCGATAAAATCCAGGCAGGGACGGCTGTTTACGCAAAACAGGATAACTCAAAGGCGACGAGCGCTCCGAAGCTGAAAAAATCGGACGGGATTATAGATTTTAACCAGTCCGCAAGGGCGGTACATAATAAGGTTCGGGGGCTTTGGCCCTGGCCGGGGGCGACGGCGTGTTTTGTCTCAGCCGGAAACAATAAAAAATATCCGGTAACTATATCAAGAACAAAAGTTGCGGAAGAAAAAGGCAAACACGATAAAGCAGGGCTGGTTAACGCTCAATTTGATATCGACTGCGGGACGGGCAATTTGAAGATTTTGGAATTAAAGCCGCACGGCGGAAAAATTATGGATTTTAAGTCGTTTTTGAACGGCAGGGCAAGCGGCGATGGCGATTATTTTATGCCACTTGAGGAAAACGGGCAATGAGGACCTCTGATTTAAGCCCGCGGCAGGCAGCGTGGGGAGTTCTGAATCATTTTAACGCAGCAAAGCACAATTCGGCTGAGCTTATCGAAAAATTCGGGGGCAAAACTCCACATCGCGCAGCCCTTGTCGATATTGTATTCGGCGTGATAAGAAATTTTACGTTTATCGACCGCCTTATCGCGCAAAATGCGGTTCAGTCCATAAAGAATATTCCGGAAAAACTTCTTGATTGCCTCAGGATAGCGGTTTATGAACTTGTTTTTACCGGCCAAGCCGATTACGCAATTGTCAACGAAGCGGTTAACCTGGCCAAGAGAATCGGCTCAAAAAAGGCGGGGGGATTTGTAAACGCTGTATTGCGAAAGATATGCAGTTCAATAAAAAACAAAACAGCGGATTTGAACGATGCCGAGCCACGGAAAACCCTGCCGATAAGTCTAATTGTCGGCTGCGAGTTTAATATCGATATTCTGCCGGACGCGAACGAACAAAAGGCACAATATTTAGGCGTTGCGTTTTCACTGCCGCAATGGCTTGTGGAGCAGTGGCTTGAAGAGTTCGGTTTTGAGAAGACAAAAAATATTTGTTTTGCCTCCAATCGCAGACCTTCTGTTTACGCAAGACCAAACAGGCTCGAATTGACTGCGGAAGAGCTGCTAAATATTTTAAAAGGACAGGATATCGATTGTGAACTCGACGAGCAGAATAAGATGGTCAAGCTGAATAGACCGGGCAATGTTGCTGATCTTGAAAGTTTCAGGTCGGGTCTTTTTACGATACAGGATGTAACATCATCGTCTGTTGTTCCTTTATTAAATCCGCAACCGGGGTGGAAAATTTTTGATATTTGCGCTGCGCCCGGCACAAAGACGACGCAAATCGCGGAACTTATGGGCGATAAAGGTCTTGTAATTGCAACCGATAAGGACAGTTCAAGACTGGCAAGAGTCGATGAAAATGTTCAAAGGCTTGGAATAACGTCAATTAAAACAATGGGTTATGACGTTTTTCTAAAAGAGTCGAGCCGGCTTGGGCCGGTCGATGCGGTTTTGCTCGATGTTCCTTGTTCCAATACCGGTGTGATGGCAAAGAGGCCTGAAGTAAGACTCAGGTTAAATGAAAAACATATAGAGGAGCTTGTGAAAATTCAAATTGGGCTGCTTGAGCAGAGCTGCGAGCTTGTAAAGAAAGGTGGGAAGATCTGTTACAGCACCTGCAGCATATTAAATCAGGAAAATAAGGGTATTGTGGAAAGTTTTCTTGCCGGGGCGGGAGGCTTTGAACTCGAAAGTCAGCGTGTTTTTCTGCCGAGCGCGGGCGACTTCGACTGCGACGGCGGTTTTGCAGCGATGCTTATTAAAAAGTAGCAAAATTTTTTCATTTCAATCCACATTTTTTCCACAAATTCGATTTCGGTGGTGCAAAACCTGTTCAAAACAAATTTTTTTTTCTCACAACACTTTGTCTTTAAGAATTATCTGTGCGGTGGAAAAGAATTTTAACAAAAGTGCATTGATTTACTTGTTACAAGGACGTATATTCAACTAAGAATTTTTGTTTATCGTACTCAATTATACAGCAGGACGGCAAGAGCCGAAGAAGTTTATATGCAGACAACAATCACGGATGAAGTCGTTGCAATCAATCAGCTTCTTGCTGAAAAGATAGGTCAGCAGAAGTACCGTGTCTGGTTCAAAAATTCGACCAGGTTCACGGTCGCTGATGATTATTTTAAGATAGGTGTTCCGAATCCTTTTGTCGGAAGCTGGATTGAGAGTCATTTTTCGACAGAGATAGCTTCGGCGGTAGAATCGGTTACCGGTTCCGCGAAGAAAATAACTTTTAATATTGAGCCGGAGTTGTGCGGCAGCCAGAGAAGGACGCAGCTCGATAATCAGGCACAACTTGTTCAGAAGGCTCAGAATAAAACTACTCGAAGCAGGTTCAGCGATCGGCAGATGACGGACCGGCCGCTGAAAATGACGCTCGAATCTTTTGTTGTAGGCCCGTCCAATCAATTAGCCTACAACGCAGCGGTAAGTTTAATATCTGATGAGGTAAGTCTTTTTAATCCGCTGTTTATTCATGGAGGATATGGCCTCGGCAAGACGCATCTGATGCAAGGGATATGCAATATGATGTGCCGAACCAGGCCGGAAGCCAAATGGCTTTATGTAACAGCGGAAGACTTTACCAATCAGTTTGTGCTGGCCTTGAAGACCAAAAAGCTGGAGGCTTTCCGGAGGCGATACCGGCAAACGGACTTGTTGGCTATTGACGATATACACTTCCTGGCCAGCAAACCATCAACGCAGGAAGAATTCCTGCATACGTTTAATACGATAAATCTTGCGGGGAAAAAAGTAGTGCTGGCCTCGGACGCCCATCCGAAACTGATAGGCCAGCTTTGCGAAAGCCTTGTGAGCAGATTTGTATCCGGAATGGTGGTCAAGGTTGAGACGCCGGACTTCAAGACTCGCTGCAAGATAATCTGCCAGAAAGCCGCTGCGATGAATAAGCAGCTTGAGGATAAGGTCGTAGCGTATATCGCTGAAAATATCCGTTCGAATGTCCGGGAGCTGGAGGGGGCGATTCTGAAACTTATCGCCTATTCATCGCTGTGCAATGAGAAGATTTCACCTGAAATGGCAAGGCTGGTTCTGGCCGAGCATATTTCCAGAACAGACCCGATAGTGCATATTTCGGATATTGAAGCGGCGGTTACAACATATTTCGGAATCACGCCGGCCGATGTGCATTCATCAAAAAAGGACAGGACAGTAAGTCTTGCCCGGTCTTACAGTATGTATCTGGCGAGAAAGTACACCGATATGTCGTTTCCGGAAATCGGCAGGCTGATGGGCAATAAAAATCACGCAACGGTCATTCTTGCATGCAGGAAAATAGAAAACATTCTTAAAACCAACGCCCAGGTCAACTGGCAGAGCGCCAACGGCAATAAAGTGGCAAGGGGGCAGGACATCCTTGCGGCACTTGGCGAGACCATATCATAAGATAATCAGGCCAAAAAGTGCAGAATCATTTTTTTGTAAAATTCCACCGCTTTTTTCAGGTCTTTGATTTCAATATGTTCGTCGGGCTTATGACACATCTGGGGTTTGCCGGGGCCGAAGATAACTATCGGCGCCTTTAAAGAAGTCAGAAACGGCGCATCGGTTGTGAAAGGCACGGCTCTGGACGTTTTTTTTAAGAGCTGTTTGGTATGTTTTACGAATCGGCATTTTTCGTCGGTCTGCAATGAGCCTGAATCGCGGAGTACTTTCAGTTCTGCCCGGAAGCGGGGATTTCGTTTTGAGAGGCGGGTCAATATTTTATTAATGCCGGCGACAATCTGTTTGGCATTCTGGCTGGGTATGGTGCGGATGTCGATTTGGGCCGAGCACGAATCAGGCACGATGTTTCCTGCTTTACCGCCGATGATTTTATTGACGCTGATGGATGCTTTGCCGAGCAGTTTATTTGTGCCGGGGATTTTATAATCGGCGAGTTCACTCAGGAACAATCTCATCGAATCGATGGCGTTTATTCCGAGCTGCGGCATTGAACTGTGCGCGGATTTGCCTTTTGTAATAATTTTGACCCATAAAAGTCCGCGATGGGCCGTTACAAGGTCGAAATTAGTAGGTTCCGGCACGATTATTCCACAAAGTTTGAATTTATTTTTATGAGTTTTAATAAATCTTTTGACCCCTGCGCTGTCGGTTTCCTCGCCGGCGGTAGCGGCGAAGATTATATCACCCTGCAGTTTGACTTTAGACCGGAGGATTTCTGCCATTGCTGTCGCTGCCGAGGCCATTCCGGCTTTCATATCGCAGGCGCCTCTGCCGAAGATTTTGCCGCTTCGTTCGACAGGCTTAAAGGCACTGGCTGAATCTGCCGGCACAACGTCAAGATGACTGACGAACAAAAGGGCAGGCTTTTTACCAGTGGATTTAAGTGCCGTTGTGATATTTGCGCGGTTTTTGTTCCAGATATCGAGTTTTGGCTTGATGCCTTTTGATGAGAAGAAATCGGCCAGTACTTTGGCGCATTTTAGTTCACCAACATCCGGCGTTGATTTTGCCTGAACAAGTTTTTTTAAAAGCTCTTTCATATTGAACAATTCTACAAATTGTATAAAGTATTGGTTATGAATCAAGTAAAAGTATCATTGGTGAAATGTGCCGATTATGACAATCGGGCAGTTCGGTCAGCCATTTTAAGGCATTTCGAACTTCAGGGCGGGATTGAATCGTTCATAAGCAAAGGCGATAGTGTCCTTATAAAGCCTAATATGATAGCTCCGAAACCCGCGAGCTGCGCGACGCAAACCGACCCGGCTGTAATCGTAGAGCTTGCGAAAATCCTGCTCGACTTCGGCGCCAGACCTTTTGTAGGCGATTCGCCGGCGTGGGCGAATATGAAAGCCTGTAGCGAGGCTATCGGTATTGTTGAGCCTTTAGCAAAACTCGGCGTTGGGATAAAGCAGCTCAGAAAACCCGTGAATCGCAGGCTTGAGCACTCGGGGGCGAAGATAGGAATAAGTTCTATCGCTCTTGGCGCGGATAAAATCATAAATTTGCCGAAACTCAAGACTCATCAGCAGCTTATCGCGACTATCGCGGTTAAAAATATGTTCGGCTGTGTGAGCGGAAAGGCAAAAGCAATCTGGCATTACAGAAAAGGTGCGACTTTCGATGATTTTTGCACGATGCTTATAGATATTTATAAATTGCTTAATCCTGTCATAACGATTATCGATGGCGTTGTTATGATGGAAGGGCCGGGCCCCATAAGCGGAAATCCGAAACGGCTTGGCTGGCTGATTGGAGCCACAGACCCGATAGCTGCGGAAATTATATGCTGCGATTTAATAGGTATATCCCCTGAACAACTGCCTATGGCTGCAACTGCCCGAAAAATCGGTTTTGGCTGTACTAGCAAAGGGGATATTCAAATTGTAGGTGATTTGCCGTTTGCGGACAGCCAAATCAGGGTTGTCCCTGCAGAACTGACGCCTTTGCGTTTTTCTTTTCCGAGGATTATTAAAAGCATAGTCCGACAGATTTGGATACTTATGAAAGCCGGACGGAAACCTTAAATATCGCTTGAATTGACTTATTCGCATCCTTATATTATTATTTTGTTTGATGAATCCCGCACCTTCTAAATATTCAGGAATTATTCGGGTTTTATTAAGAAGTGAAGCGGTTGTATGATTATGAAAGATTTTAAGAAAAACGAATTAAAAGAAGGTGCGGGATGAAAACGAATATCAATGTCCTCGGTATAGAAACAAGCTGTGATGAGACTGCCGCGGCTATAGTGCGTAACGGCTCAGAGGTGCTTTCGGATGTTGTTTCATCGCAAATAGAAATCCATCAGAAATACGGCGGGGTTGTGCCTGAGATCGCGTCGCGGGCACATATCGAAAAGATTTATCCGATTGTCGAACAGGTGATTCAACAGTCCGGACTCGATAAAGGTGATATTGACGCGGTAGCGGTGGCGAACCAGCCGGGCCTTACCGTCGCTCTTATTGTCGGACTAACTGCCGCAAAGACACTTGCGCTTGTTTTGGAAAAACCTTTAATTGCGATAAACCATATACACGCGCATCTTCAATCGGCGATGATGGATGAAAAGAATTTACATCTGCCGGCGATTGCACTGGTTGTTTCAGGCGGGCATACGAGTCTTTATGAATGCAAAAATATTCTTGAGCTTAAACTGCTCGGCTCGACCATTGACGATGCGGCAGGGGAGGCGTTTGACAAGGTCGCGTCGATTTTAAATTTGCCTTACCCCGGCGGGCCGAGTATCGAAAAAGCGGCCAAAGACGGAAATCCCAAAGCGGTCAATTTCCCCAGGACAATGCTTGCCAAAGATTCGCTTGATTTTTCGTTCAGCGGCTTGAAAACAGCGGTTCTTTATCACTGCTGCGGTCAGGATATGAAAGGCCAAAATCGTGTCGAAAAAATGAGCCAAAAGGAAATTGCAGATATAGCAGCTTCGTTTCAGGCCGCCGTTATAGATGTCCTTGTGAGGAAAACCGAGCTGGCTGCGGATAAAATTGGGGCAGAAACGATACTTCTCGGCGGGGGCGTTGCCGCAAATAGCCTTTTAAGAAGCGAGCTGGAAAAAATGGCAAAGCAAACCGGCAGAAAACTGCTTGTTGCGCCCAAAAAATACTGTACGGATAACGCGGTTATGGTAGCTTCTCTTGGTTATTATAAATACAAAGCCGGTCTTTTTGCCGATATGACACTTGAGGCAAAGGCGGGCTGCGAAGATTGAAAACTCAACCTCGAAATACGAATATCGAAATACGAAACAAGCACAAATGAACAAAATCCTAATGTTCAAAACCTTCGGGCCTTCGGCCAGTGTTTGGGATTTTTGTCATTCGATATTTGGATTTATTTAGGATTTCGGGTTTCGTGCTTCGGATTTTTTGTGGCTGCCACGATTATCAACCCCACCCAGCGAAAGAATGCCTTCCAAATCATGCCAGCAGCTGCGAGCGTCTCCCGTGCCCAACTTCGTATAGCGTCAACATTCATAGGCATCTCCTTTCTGGCCCAACATTGTATATATGGTTTCTACTTATTCTTTGTCAAGAATTTTTTGCAATTCCTGGGAAAATATCGGCGTATCTGTTGGTATTCCTGCTCGATACTTTCCGATTAGAATAATCCTCTAATTAAATCGCCTTTGTTTATTTTGAAGTAATACACGATGAGGAATTTCCTTTGCGTCAAAGTGGCATTTTATCGCATCTTTGACATTTTCTTTTAACTCGTCTAATGTTTCACCTTCGGTAAAAATAGAATGACCGAGAGCTTTAGCGGTGTAACCGCCCTCATCAGAATTTTCAACGATAAATATAATTTCACTCATAAGTTTAATCTCCACTAAAATCAGCTTATCTGATCATTATAAACTTTCCTGTCTATTTGTCAAATCTTTTCTTTTATTGACCATATCTTGTATTGTTTGTAATATACCGCATGAAGTGAGTTTATATGCAGGTAATAGAAAATATCCCGAAACTAAAACCAAGAGCTATTGATGCCCATAAGGGCGATTTCGGCAAGGTTTGTATAATAGCGGGCAGCATTGGTTTCAGCGGTGCCGCGGCCATTGCGGCCAAAAGCGCGCTGCGCAGCGGCAGCGGTCTGGTTAGACTGGCTGTGCCGCAAAGCATCCTGCCGATTGTAACTGCGATTGAGCCTTGCTATACGACGATTGGACTTGCAGAAGATTCTTCAGGGAAAATCAGCGGCAAAGCTGTTGATACAATTTTAAAGGCTGTCGAGGACAATGATATTATTGCCTTTGGGCCGGGCGTCGGTGTATCCGGCGGGGTAAAAACCGTGCTTGAAAATCTCCTTCGGCTGGAAAAAAGGGTCGTTATAGATGCTGATGGTTTGAATAATCTGGCCGGGCTAAAAAACTGGCCTGATATAAACAAGGCTAATCTTATTCTGACTCCTCACCCCGGCGAAATGGGGAGACTTTGGGACGGGCTGTTGCGAAAGCCAATGCCGCAGGACAGAGAAACCATTGCGATTGAATTTGCAAATGCCGCCAAAGCCGTTGTCGTATTCAAGGGTCATAATACAATAGTCACGGATGCTGAAAAAGTTTATGTCAATACTACCGGCAATCCGGGAATGGCTACTGCGGGGGCGGGCGATGTGCTGACCGGAGTAATTACTTCTCTATGTGGGCAGGGGCTTGATAATTTTGACGCTTCTGTGCTGGGGGTTTATATTCACGGCCTTGCAGGCGATTTGGCGGCTAAGGAGAAAGGTCAGATAAGTATGATTGCAACGGATATTCTTGAATATCTGCCGGCAGCTTTCAAAGCGATTTAATAACTGAATTGTTATGTCAATTCGACCGACCAGTATGCGTGGTCGAGGAATTGTTTCCAGCTGTGATATTTTTTGCTGCTTAAATGAAGGTGAACGGTCGGATTGCGTTTGGGTTTTGTCGGTAGTTTTACAAGAGTCATTCTCGCCTGTTTTGGTGTTCTGCCTCCTTTTTTGGCGTTACAATTGGCGCAGGCGCAGACAAGATTTTCCCACGTGGCGGTTCCGCCCATACTTTTCGGTATTATGTGGTCGAGAGACAGTTCGGATGTGGGGAATTTTTTGCCGCAGTACTGACACCGGCTGGCATCGCGGGCAAAGATGTTGCGCCTATTGAATTTGACTTCGTTTCTCGGCAGGCGGTCATAGAAAAGCAGCCTGACTATTCGCGGCACGGCAATATGAAAATTAACCGTTGAGATCCAGTCGTGCTCGTCCGGCTCGAAGGATTTTTTTATCTGGCTGATGTCTCTCCAGCCTGCAAAGTCATAATTGTAATATTGGCCCTGTTCGTAAGATATGACCTCGGCCAGTTCCCTGCACAGCATACAGAAAGCCCGTTTGACATCTATGATGCGCAACGGCATATAGTGCTTGTTGAGTACAAGTACGTTGCAGTTCAGAGCGGATTGAGGTTCGATAAATATCATTTCCTCTTCACTCATCCCTTTCGGGCGTAAAATACTGAAAACCGAGCTTTAATAAACAAAATTTTCCAAATAGCAACCGCTTATTTAATAAGAATCACAGCATCGGCTCGCGGACCTTTTTCGCCCGGTATGATTTCAAAGCTGACCTTGTCGCCCTGGTTGAGACTTCGCAGACCTTCAGTTTTAAAATTTGTATGATGGACAAAGATGTCCGGCTGACCGTTGCCGTCTATAAAGCCATAACCCTTTTTCGGGTCGAACCATTTAACAACTCCCTCTGCCATGTGATACTCCTTACAAAATCCCCTGTAATTTCAGGCTGATGCACAAACCCAACCTGTATATACCTTTAAGCTGCAAGAAGATATTATCAGGGTTTTTCATTCACCGGCAGCTTATTAGATTTTACTACCAAGTTTTTCTTTCATCAACCGGCCCATCTTGAATTTCACGGTGCGCTTTGCCGGAACATCCACTCTTTCGAGTGTTTTCGGGTTCTGGGCTACCCGTGCCTCGCGAGTCCTTACTTCGAAGACTCCAAAGTCGCGGAATTCAAGACGGTTGTTCCTGATGAGTTCCGAGATAATCTCATCGAGAAATAACTGAACAACTCGCTTTACCACAACTCTTTTGGCCTGGGTTTGTTCGGCAATCCGGTCGATTAATTCTTTCTTCGTTATTGTTCCCATAGGGTACCTCGTGTCATCAGAGAGTTTCAGGAATTATTTTTTCTAAGCTGTTTAGCTCCAACAAGTTCTTAACTTTTATTGCATTCGGTTTTTATCATTATCGAGTTGTCGATTCATTAGTTTCAAAAACCGCAAACCACTATACAGTAAAGACTTCTATTCAGCAAGCACTTTTTTAAAGGATTTTTTAAGTAAATATATCGAAAAAACGGCTTAAAAACGGGGTTTTTTATTTTTGTCTAATCTGGCATAAAAAAATTGGTATAATTACTTGCCCAATTGTCGAAAATAGGCAATAATCCCGGCTTTTAAATTAAATTCAACCGAAAGGCAGCGAACTTGTCTCATAAGATATTGTCAAAAAAGAAGTTATGTCCAGATGCCTATATGGCTGATATTGAGGCTCCGCTCGTTGCCTCGGCCGCAAAGCCCGGACAATTTGTTATTGTTTGCCTCAAAAGCAGTTACAGTGAACGAATCCCCCTGACAATAGCCGGTTCTGACGCACAAAAAGGTACAATCCGTCTTATTTGGCAGGCTGTCGGCAAAAGCACAACCGAACTTGGTCATTTAAATGTCGGTGACGAGGTAGAAAATATCCTCGGCCCGCTCGGCAAGCCTACCCATATCGAAAAATTCGGCACGGTTGTCTGCATCGGCGGCGGAATCGGTAACGCTCCTCTTCTGCCGATAGCGACAGCGATGAAACAGGCAGGAAATAAAGTAATCAGCATCCTTGGCGCAAGGACAAAAGAGCTTTTGATTCTTGAAGACGAGTTCAAAGCTGTAAGCGATGAAGTTATTATCGTTACCGATGACGGTTCTTACGGCAAAAAGGCCCTCGTGACAGAACCGTTGAAAGAAGTTTGTCAGCATTCTGACAAACCCAATCTTGCTGTTGCGATAGGGCCTGCGATAATGATGAAGTTCTGCTGTGCGACTACGAAGCAATTCGATGTCCCGACCGTTGTTTCACTTAATACGATTATGATTGACGGAACGGGAATGTGCGGCGGATGCAGGGTCGAGGTTGGCGGACAGACAAAATTTGTCTGCGTCGATGGGCCGGAATTCGACGGCCATAAGGTAAATTTCGATTTGATGATGAAACGTATGCAGGCCTATAAAAAACAGGAAGCCCAGGCACTGGAAGAATATAAAAAACACAGATGTAAAATCGGCCTTGATAAATAGCGGAGTACTAAATTGAACCAGCAGCAATTACTTAACGAACTTTTGAAAAAACACAAAGACGGCACATTAAAACCAGCCGATAGATACAATATTCCGCCTCAGCCGATGCCGCAGCAGGACTCGGTTAAGCGGCGCAGTAATGTCAATGAAGTGGCACTTGGATATACTGAAACCCAGGCTCGGCTGGAAGCCCTGCGGTGCCTGCAATGCAAAAATGCTCCCTGTGTCGAGGGCTGTCCCGTAAGAATAAAGATAAAAGAATTTATCGCTGAAATCGTTGAAGGCAGTTTCAAAAAGGCACTCGATATAATCAGGGAAAATTCGCTCCTTCCGGCAGTTTGCGGCAGGGTCTGTCCGCAGGAAGTGCAGTGCCAGCTTCCCTGTACCGTTGGCAAAAAGTTTAAGGATGTTGACAAGGCCGTCTCAATCGGCAGACTCGAAAGATTTGTTGCCGACTGGGGTAAAAAACAGCACGACCATTCGAGCCCGACAGTTGCTGCCGAGACAGGTAAAAAGGTGGCTGTGATTGGTTCGGGTCCCGGCGGAATCGTTGTCGCTACCGATCTCCGCAGGGCAGGACACGATGTAACAGTATTCGAGGCGTTTCACAAGCCCGGCGGTGTGATGGTTTACGGCATTCCGGAATTTCGTCTGCCTAAAGCCATTGTGCAGCAGGAAATCGACCAGCTCAAAACAATGGGCGTTAATATCGTCTGCAATTTCGTTGTCGGCAGGACAAAAACCATAAAACAGCTTATGGAAGAAGATGGTTTCCAGGCTGTTTATATCGGCGTAGGGGCGGGACTGCCGATGTTTATGAATATCGAGGGCGAGCACCTTGTCGGCGTTTACAGCGCCAACGAATACCTGACCCGTGCGAATCTTATGAAGGCCTACAATTTCGGCAAAGGAGCGGATACTCCGATTGCGATGTTGAAAAAGGTCGCGGTCATCGGCGGCGGAAACGTTGCTATGGACTCTGCCAGAACCGCTGTCAGACTCGGTGCAGAAAAGGCTTATCTCGTCTATCGCCGAAGCGAGAAGGAAATGCCAGCAAGAGTCGAGGAAGTTCATCACGCAAAGGAAGAAGGCGTCGAATTTCATATTTTACGCAATCCCAAACGAATCCTCGGCAATTCCGAAGGTATTGTAACGGCGATTGAATGTCTAAAATACGAGCTTGGCGAGCCTGATTCGTCCGGCAGGCGAAGACCTCTGCCGATTGAAGGTTCTGAATTTACGATTGATGTCGATACTGTGGTTGTCGCTATCGGCAACGGCGCAAACCCGCTCATCGGCCAGACAACATCGAGATTGGAATTGAACAAATGGGGCAATATTATCGTCGATGAAAACTGCAGGACTTCACTGGACGGCGTTTACGCAGGCGGGGATATCGTTCTCGGTACCGCGACTGTGATTTTAGCGATGGGCCAGGGCCGTACCGCCGCAGCGGCTATTAATGAATATCTTAAAAATAAATAACCACAAATTTACGGCGGGGAGGTGGAAAATATTGATAAATGGGCTTGTGTAGATGAATAAGTAAATCCCTTATCTTAGATACAGCATTGCACGTTCCAACACCTGCTCGGCGGTATCATTTTTACCAATATCAAGCCAATTGACAAATCTGAATGTCTTAAACCACGTTCTTTGTGCCTTTGCGAACCGGCGGGTGTTTATCTTTATCTGCTCTATCGAATTTTCGAGTGTTTCTTTGCCGGCCAGATAATCGATAATTTCAGCGTATCCTATCGCGCAGCGAGCCTGCATACTTAATGGTTTTGGTTCGGCAAGCAGGGCCTTTACCTCGTCAACAAGGCCAAGCTCGAACATTTTTTTGACCCGGTTATTTATTCGGTGTGAGGCGTCGGTTTTTTCTCTTTGCAGACCTATTACAAGCCAATCGTCTTTCGGCTCAGCGGAGAACTGCTGCTGAAAATCGGAAATTGCTTTTCCTGTAAGCTCGTAAACCTCCAGTGCCCTTATGATTCTTCTTTCGTCGTTCGGGTGGATTCTTTCAGCGGCGGCGGGGTCAACAAGAGTAAGTTTTTTATGGAGTTCGGCCAGGCCGAGTTCGGAGATTTGCTGTTTTAACTGCCGGCGAATATTATCATCTGTACTTGGGCCGTCGAAAATGCCGTGCAGAAGGGCCTTGATATACATCGCAGTTCCGCCGACCGCGACGACGGGCTTGCCTTTTGTCTCGATGTCTTTTACGGCCTGCTCTGTCAGAGACAGAAAGGCATCGACGCTGAAGGATTCGCTCGGCTCGACAACGTCGATAAGGTGATAATTTACCTGTTTTTGGACTTCTTTTGACGGTTTTGCGGTGCCGATGTTCATCCTGCGATAGACTTTCATCGAGTCAATGCTGATTATCTCGGCATTGACTTTTTTTGCCAGCTCGAAAGCCATTTTCCCCTTGCCGCCGGCGGTTACGCCCAGAATTAATATCCTGTTTCTATTCATAATATCTTTGGCAAATTAAATCTTAGTTTTGGGACTGCTGTTTTTTCTGCTGAGCCATAATAAGATTGTTTTTTGCCTCGGTATAATCAGGTTCGATTCGAAGTGCCTGTTCAAAATGCTCAATGCCCTGGTCGAATTTTCCCTGCCAGCATATGCGAAAGCCGGGTTAAGGAATGCCAGGCAAATCAAAAACGACCTGTTTTTGTCTTTATCCATTGAACAGATATTATAGCGGTCGTATCTTGAGTCAGGTAATGGAAAATAACATTATCTGCTTTGCTGATAAAGATTAAGAGATGAGCGGTTATATAATATAAAAAAAGGTCTGCCAAAACAAACCTTTTTTTAACGCTTGGCGGCCTCCACCTGTGCCGGTGGTAGGCTATTTAAAGAACCCAGTATTCTAAAGTGGTAAGTCAGCTTCAAGCGTCCGAAAGTCCCCTCGAGGGGGCTTTTTCGATCCGGCAGGTTCCGACTCCCTAAAATATGGGCATCGGTTCTTCAAATATCAACCTTCCTGTCGTACACCGCAGGGGCAACCTTGCTATTACATTATATCGGTTTTCCACACCTTTTACAATGAAATTTTACTCAAACTTCGGGGTTTTTTCATAATCTTCTCCGCGGTAAATCCTTGTGAAGCCAAAAACAGGTATTTATTACTTCCGTCAGGCCTCCTGACAAACGGTATAAAAGGAAAGCAGGCTTATCCGGTAGCGGCTGACTGAGATAAACTAAACGATCGCAAATGTTCGGATGCTTTTCAACAAGCCAGCCCAAATAAATCGTCACCAACACGGCCAACAAAACCAACCGGCGAATCGCAGACCAACGAAACGTTCGTATCTTTTCAAGATTCACCTGACTCTTGAGAAAACGAATCCTTTCTTCACATTCCCACCTTCGGATATAGAAACGCAACACACGTTTTGCATCCCTAAGATTTTCTACTGGCAAATTCGTCAACAGCATCATCGGTTTATCTACACCGGCAAGTCGGGAAACGACCAGTGTCAGTTTTTCATCTCGGCCAGGCAGACGAACTTCTGGTAATACTTCTTTGACTGTACTGTCGAATTTGCTGTCCTTTACCAACTGTTGGTCAAGACGGTCAAGTCGCGATATGAATTTTGTTCGTTGGTTTGTCAGATGTCTTGCCATCTGACAAACGATAGGATTGCTTGCCCGCAAGTATGCTATCAGGGCATCGCGTAGGAACTTTTTGTCTGGCAGTGATAACTTTTTGCTGAAATCTCTAAAAAAGGTTGACTTGGCCAATATGACAGGTAAAATACGAAGTGTTGCGGCTATTAATACAGGTTGGCATGCTGACATGTATCGATTTACGTTAGAAGAATTGAAAAACTGGGTATCCAGACCAGACCATAAACCTCTTGTTCTTCGGGGAGCCAGGCAGGTATTATGAAGAGCCGCAGTTATTCTGCTGGCTGCGGCAACAGAGGTCCACGTCGCGGCGGCGGCTATCGTTCTCGATAGTAATTTCACCCATTGCATATAATATGGCTTAAATTTCAAGCAGCCTGTACCGATATAAACCGGTATGGCTTGTTTAGATATGTTTTTGGCCTGTTTTAAGGCAGGGCATAGTCTTTATTCTTGACAAAAACAAGAAAAACTGTAAGGATCAATGGTTTATTGGTTTTTCCCCGATAGCTCAATCGGTAGAGCGAGTCCCGATAAATCGGGATTAACCGCTATGGCCAGATTGGCATTCGGGAGTAAAAGTTAATACGATTCCCCGATAGCTCAATCGGTAGAGCGAGTCCCGATAAATCGGGATTAACCGCTATGGCCAGATTGGCATTCGGGAGTAAAAGTTAATACGATTCCCCGATAGCTCAATCGGTAGAGCG
>JAHJUV010000126.1 GCA_018828825.1 Planctomycetota bacterium
CAAGAGAGGATGTTTTACAGGCCGCGAATGTTGTTTCTAAATATCAAAAGCGCGGTTTGATCGCTGATTATGGTTTTATCCTGGATAATCCTTATGAAAAGAATGGAGAATGGCTCGAAACTCTGAGCATGATTCGAGCTTTGCCCAAACCCAGGACGATCAGTCTTTATTCGTTAGAATTTTTCCCAGGGACGGTGCTGACCAATCAAGCCGTAAAAGAGGCGGTCATTGATAATCCGCGGCTTTCCGATTATAATAAAGACTACCGTTCTGATATAGAATACTCCTTTAAGAATACGATATTCTTTTTATACAGCTACTTTGATGTGCCGGAATGGCTGGATTCGTTCTTATCTTTAAAATTTATGATGCGTTCCAAGGCCGGCGCGCCCTTTAGATTCATCATGGTTTACCCCTTGGGCTATCTCATCAGAATGAGCAAAAGAGTCGCTTCGGCCAATAGGGAGACTTTTTTTCTCATCAAGATTTTAAAAAAGATATGGGTAGTCAAGACGATTAAGCATATGATCAAACAAGCCAGGTTCTCTTTAAGCTCGGGGCGTGTGTCATGCGAAAAATAATAGCAGCCCTATTCGGAACTTTATGGAGATGCGTTCGGAAAATATTGGGGCGTAGGGGCGAGGGGCTATTAAGGGACTTGTTGGAAGCGGTAGAAGATGACGAAAAGGCCTTTGTCACTTATCACTCTCGGCCCATGAATTCATCGTCGGTTGGCAACCAAAGCGACGAGGTCAAAAACCAAAGGCGATTGGCAATTGTTATACAGGGGCCGATTATCAGCAAGAATGATTTTACTCTGGAGACCGTAAAGATATACAAGAAGCATTTCAGTATCGCGTTTATCATCCTGTCAACATGGTCGGATGAGGATGTTGCTGTGATCGGGCGGTTTAAAGAATTGGATGTATCGGTAATATTGAACGAAAAACCGGCGTATGCTAACGCGAGCAATATAAATTTCCAGATTGTTTCCACAAGAAGCGGTATTAAGAAAGCGCAAGAGCTTGGGGCTGAGTATGTTCTAAAGACTAGAACCGATCAAAGAATGTATGCTCCTAATATTGCGGACTATCTATACAATATAACGGAGACGTTTCCGGTTAAGAGCGGCTATGGGCGGCAAAGAAAAAGAATCGTTGGTGTAAGCCTGAACACATTCAAGTACAGGATGTATGGACTGTCAGATATGTTGATCTATGGGCATATAGACGACATTCTCTTGTATTGGGACGTGGCGCTTGATGAAAGGAGATTCAGCAATGAGGATATACGGAAAGCTTCCGTCTCGTTGAGAGGTTTTGCTCTATGGAGAGTATGCGAAGTATATCTGGCCACTGAATTTTTACAGAAGGTTGGGCGCAAATTGGAATGGTCTTTAGCGGATAGCTGGGGTGTATTCAGGGACCATTTCTGCGTAGTAGATAAGGAGCAGTTGGATCTATTTTGGCCAAAATATAACCGTCGTGAGTACAGGTGGCTTGGTTATGCGGAAATAGCTAACTCACAAGAGATGACGTTTCGCGAATGGTTGAATATTTACAGCAACCTTGGTAATAAGCAGATACCCGAAGAAATGCTGGAATAAGTCTTTAGTGGCAGATCGTTATAACTGTCCGGTATGCTGAGGATCAGCGAGTAGACATATATTTCGCGACCGCAACTGCACGAGCGCACCGATACTGCCAAAATCGATGCCCATTATTTCTACAGTAACGGTTGGGCTATGCGGCGTATCACAGCTAATCATCCCGCGCGGCATGTGGACATCGGCTCATCCAGCATGTTCGTTAATTTATTTAGGGCAGATCCTCTCCCGAAAAAGTGGATACAGTGAAGAGTTGCTGGCGGGGGGCGTATTTTTCGGCATTTTAAGACGAGGGTATAGTATATGGAAGCGAATGGTCAGCGGGTAAATATTGCCTTCTACAAACAGATTAATGTCTCTAGTCGTATCAATCGTTGGTGGGGCTCAATTCAAGGATCTGGAAATAATATATGAAGTTGAGAAGAGTGATGCTTCGCATTTATTGGCTCATTAGCGGCCAATTTGGAATAGACTTAAGAAAAATGTTGCGTTCGCTCCTGGTTCTGCCACGCTATGTGCGAGATTTTTTCCGATTTCGTTCAAGCTATACCGGGCGTCTTGAATTATATCCTTGCTTGCTTGATTGGCATAAAGAAGGAGGAACGACCAAGAGCGAAAATTTTCTATCGGAGTTGCTGGTGGCCAGAATGATCTTTGCTGCCAAGCCTGAAAAGCATGTGGATATCGGCTCCCGCGTGGATGGGTTTGTCGCCCATGTGGCTAGTTTCCGTGAAATTGAGGTGTTCGATATCAGGCCGATTACAACGCAGATACAGGGTATAACATTTAAACAGGCCGATTTTATGAATCTCCTTGAATGGATGGAAGGCTATTGCGATTCTCTTTCCTGCCTGCATGCGTTGGAGCACTTTGGCCTGGGGCGGTATGGCGATCAGATTGATCCTAAAGGTTTTGAACGTGGACTTATTAATATGGCGAGTTTGCTGAGAGAAGGTGGCGTTTTTTACTTATCTGTTCCCATCGGTATTGATCGTGTTGAGTTCAATGCTCATCGAGTTTTTAATCCGCACGTCATTGTCGATTTATGCAACATGAATGCTTTGAAATTGACTGCGTTGTCTGTGATTCAGCAAGGGGATAGGGTAGTGCAAGTTAATCTTGATGAATCGGAGTTTGCCGGTTTGACGAGCCAACGATATGCTTTGGGTATTTTTACTTTTGTGAAGTGCGCTACAGCATAGGAAAAGACCGTAGAAATTCGCTATAGAAATATTAACGAAGAAAATTGAGACAGTAAGAAACAATTCAATTTGAAAGCGTCACTGAGTTTTTTAAACAAAAAAACATTGAACAGGTTGATCTCATGAAGATCAATATCGAAGGCGGAGAATACGAAATATTGCCGAGAATATTAGCTACGGGGTTAATTAATAAAATCAAGCATTTGCAAATACAGTTTCATGATGTCGGGCCGAACGCGAAGACGCAGATGGAGAATATCTGCAGCGAGCTAGCAAAAACACATCGGCCGCGGTATCAGTATAAGTTTGTTTGGGAAGGGTGGGAGCTACGATAATATGGTTTATTTTTTGCGGTATTTGAAGAAAGTAAGCAGGTGGCTTAGTCGGTGATGGTGCGGTTAAAACGTCTAATAGCGTGTTGAAAAAGAATAACTAAGTTGTAATCTATGTGCAGTTTTTTGTTAAGAGAACCATTTATAGAAAACCGATTTTACGGATAATTGACATACAATGGAGTAACACTTGAAAGAAATGAATTTAACTGACATGACCCGGAAACCGTTTCTTAAAAAAACAGCAATGAAAATTTCAATGTGCGGGACGGCAAACAGGCAGATAATCTGGCGTGTTTGGGGGTTTAAGTTGTGGGGGTGAAAATTATATGAGTTTAGATAGCACAAGGAGCGTCCATTGCCAGGAAGGGCGTAGTTTGGCTTTGTCTATTGGACAGATGACGCTTCTGTTTTTATTGTTGGGTCTTGGTAGCCCACTCATACTGGCTACGATAGAGCACGCCTCTTTTAATGCTGTTCTACTTCTTGTCTTCGTCTCCATATCTGGCCTGTTGCTATGCCGGAACACACAAATCCGACTGAATGATCCATCCCTCAAAATCCTTGGTTATTTTTGGCTAATTAAACTCGGGATAACGCTTTTTCTTTTATACGCAGGCTGGATACCGCTGCTGGACCCCGCCACAAATACTACTTGGGGATATGATCCAATGAGATACTATGTTCAAGCGCAAGAGCTGATCGATAATAATTGGTCACCAGCTTTCATCTCGCTCAATTATATGGGCATCCTCTACTACTACGGTGCGATTTTTCGTGTCCTTGGACACAATCCAGTTATTCCGGCTTTAATCAATACGTTTGTAACGCTTATCGCAACCTTGTATCTGGTCAAGGTTGGCTATGAGATCAAGGGCCAGAGAGGACCCCGTGATTGGACTTTGGCATTTGCCTTGTTGCTGCCCGAGATGCTTTGGTTTGATGTCATGACTTCTCGGGAAACACTGTTGGCGGCTCTGCTTTTGTTCGTGATGCTGACCACAGGTCGTTACCTTGCACGAACGGCAAAAGTTTCTCTAACTAAGGTTTTGATCATCGGCGGCTTGTCAGTGCTCGCCATCGCCGCCGTGCGTACCAGTATGTTATTGCCGGTAACCGCTTCGATTGCTTTAATGGTGTTGATAGTCAAGCCGCAACGCGGATCGCGGGTTGCACAACGGACGATCCTGGCCGTTGCCGCTGTTGCGATACTCATCGCAGGGCCGGTTATAAACAGATATCTGGGCGGGAATGATTTTAAAATAGACGAAACATTACAGACTATGATCTCAGCAAGTAAAAACATCGCACTTACCTCTGCTGACATGCAATGGAGCGAGAATTCAATTGGCTTGTTATTGATGCCGGAAGGCTTACTTCAGTCTATCCTGTTTTTGCCGCCGCGCATGGTATTATATCTGCTTGCACCTCTGCCAAATGTTTTGGCCCCTTTCGAACTGGCGGGCAAGTCGGTTGATTGGCAGATACTTTTGACCCTGCTTTCATCTGTAATCAATGTGCTTGCGATTCCCTATGTATTAGCTTCTTTCGTTCAATCTATTAAAACGAGAAAAACGAACGCTGCGCCGTTTGTATTCCATATTTCATACTGGGTTACGTTTATGGCGATTGTCGGCGGAAATTTTGTCATTCATGAGCGTTACCGCATTATGGTAACGCTTCTGTTGTGGGGATGCGCCTGGTTAGGGGCGAGAACATGTTCAAAGAAATCAATTATAGAACTGTCTCTTTTTTGGTATGGGCTGCTTGCCGCGGGCGGAGCGTTTTATTTTGTTTATAAGTTTGGTTTGGTATAGATAAAGTAATCGTTCGGATTTAAGCAATTGATATTTTTAATACCGGCAGGGCTTTTGATGCAGAATATGGGCTAATAGTGCCGGATGGAAATTTTATATTATTATAATTCACAGAAGAACTATTATGAAAAAATCATTAACGAAAGAAGAACTACAAGCCATCCCAAAACCCTCATTATTGGCGTTTTCAAGGCCATAAATGGCGTTTTTCGAGGTTTTGGGACAGGTTCTAATATCGTTTGAATAAGAAATTACAGATTGCTTTAATAAGGCAATGATTAAATAGGAGGCGATAATTATATGTGGAAATTGCAGGAAAACATTCTTGAAAAAAGTGATAAAGATAAACTATCAGATTTCATTAATTCTACAGATCGTTTTACTCAATTTAAGAGGGTAAAACTTTTTGAAAATGAATGGTCTAAATGGCAGGGATGTAAGTACTCTACTTTTGTTAATTCAGGCAGCTCAGCGGTTTTAGTTATGATAGATGGGGTCAAGGAATATTACAACATCCCTGATAATAGTGAAGTGATTGTGCCTGCCGTAACCTGGACGACAAATATAACATCTGTTATACAAACTAAATTGAAACCAGTATTTGTTGACATTAATTTAAAAGATTTGTCATTTGATTACGACTCTATTGAAAAGGCTATTTCGGCAAAAACCAGAATTATTTTAATAACCCATCTTATTGGCTTGCCTGCTAATATTGCAAAAATTAAATCTATTGCAGAAAAATATAATTTAATTGTTTTGGAAGATTGCTGTGAATCTCATGGTGCACTTTTTGAAGGGAAAAAAATAGGTAACCATGGCATTGCAAGTACTTTTAGTTTCTATTGGGGTCACCACATGACTACTATTGAGGGTGGTATGTTATGCACTGACATAGAAGAGCTAAATGATCTTTTTATATTAAAAAGATCACACGGATTAGCAAGAGAGTTGGACTTGTCAAAACATGATGTTTATAAAAAGAAATATCCTGATATTGATTTTAATTTTTTGTTTCTCACGCATGGTTATAATTTTAGAAATACGGAATTACATGCGACGATAGGAGTTGAACAATTAAAACACCTTGATTATTATATTGCAGTTAGAAATACGAACTATGAAAAATTCATTAAAATATTAGCGTTGATTGAAGATAAAATATACATGTGTAATTCTAAGGGTTTCTCGTCTTTCTGTCTCCCGTTCATTTTTAAGGATAAAAATGATAGAAATCTTTTACAATCAAGATTTCATGATAATCAGATTGAAACTCGTCCAATTATAAGTGGAAATCTTTTGCGTCAGCCATGTTTTAAATCCTATGGAAATTATTCTGATTTTTCCAATGCTGATATTTTGCATCAAAATGGGTTTTATATTGGTAATAATCAATTTGTGAACGATGAGCGCCTAAATAAACTAAAGGATATCCTTAAAGAGGTTTTTTAATTATGCATATTCCTGAACCAGAATACAGGCGCATACTCAATAATGTCCCAATTTTATGTGTAGATTTATTAATCGTCTATAATGGCAAGTGTTTACTACTTAAAAGAGATAATGAGCCTGCTAAGGGTGAATTTTGGTTTGCAGGAGGTCGGATACGGAAATTTGAGAGTATAGAAAATGCGGCTATTAGGATCGCAAAAGAAG
>JAHJUV010000068.1 GCA_018828825.1 Planctomycetota bacterium
AATCTTCAAGATGACGCATCGAGTCTAATCTTCTTGCAAAACTCTTCTATTGAATGTAAATTAAGTCAAGTAATAGATATTGCATCTATTTGTCTGTTGCTGTAAGGTGTTGTAAAATATAGATTTGCGCCCGTAGCTCAATTGGATAGAGCGTTGGTCTACGGAACCAAAGGTTGTAGGTTCGAGTCCTATCGGGCGTGTTAACATTGTGCAGGTTTTTTTAGTAAACCTGCACAATGTTTAAATGCTTATTCTTTATGCCGTAGTTACAGGCGCCGTCTCGACAGGTTTTAGCCGAGTCGCTAACAATCCTGCGATAAGACAGGCCGCGCCGGCAGGTATAAACGCCCACATCCACACCTGATGGTCACCCATATATCCACCGAGCATCGGCCCTATCAAGCCGCCTACGCCAAAAGCCATAAAGACCCATGGATAATTGATTCCAACGTTCTTGTTGCCGAATAAATCTGCGGTCGCAGCCGGGAACAACGCGAAGTTTCCTCCGAAATTGAATCCTATAACAGTTGCTCCTATGTAAAGACCCCACTCGTTGCCGCCCATGAAGAAAAATCCAATCATCATAACGCCCTGTATCAAGTTCATCAGTACAATTGAGTTCTTTCTACCAAGCTTGTCCGATACCATACCCCATATAATCCTACCAAAGCCATTAAACAGGGCATAAAAAAGCCCCATAGCGGTTCCCGTAATGACACTGGCCTTGGCATCATCAATGCCGGCTCCGGCCAAGGCATCTATACCGAAGAGTTTAATGATACCTATAACCATCAGGCCTGCCATTGCTCCAACAGTGAAATTGAAAAACAACAGCCAGAACTGATATGTCCGAGCCATTTCAATCGGGGTAAAGTTGGCACGTCCCTCGCTGCCGGCACCGGTTTCGGGAGGAGTCCAGCCAGGCGGCAGCCAGCCGTCAGGAGGATTCACCATAAATATTGAACCAATTCCGACCAGAACGGCAAACATTATTCCGTAGAGTTTAAATACCGCGCTGATACTCAAGCCTGCACCGAACAGTCCTGTCCAGCCGGACGTCAGGTCAATCGGACCGAATTGAAAGCCCTGTGTCAGCTTTACCCATATAAGGGCTCCGAAACCGAATCCCGCCACAGCAAGGCCCATTATCAAGCCCTTTTTGTCCGGGAACCATTTCGCAAGCGCCGCTATCGGGCAGACATAAGCCAAGCCGATACCAGCTCCTCCAAGGACGCCGATACCGATGAGGATACCCCAGAAATTTGCCCCTGAAAAACCGGCGAGGAGATAACCTGCACCAAGTACAAGACCGCCTGTAAGGGCAACTTTCCGCGGCCCTGCTTTTTTCTGCCATTTACCCGCAATAAGAGCCATTATGACGGCAAACGTTACCAGCCCAATCGCAAAAACCCACTGAGTTTCAGTTTTACTGAAACCATACGGCTCTATCGTCAGTTTTTTCGTAAACGCCGACCAGGCGTAAATCGCACCGAGGCAGAGCTGAATCAATATGCCGCCGGCAACTACTAACCAGCGGTTCATAACTTTCCCTTCGCTCATAGTCAATCCCTTCCATCAAAAGAGACGGACGTATGTCTCGTAAACATACGTCCAGTCGTTTGTTAATACTCGAAAATGGTTATTTACTTCTGCCTGCAACCAGCCGTTCAACAACGGATGGGTCAGCCAGGGTTGTAATATCACCGAGATTGTCCGTATTATTCTCTGCAATCTTTCTTAATATTCTTCGCATAATCTTGCCAGAACGAGTCTTGGGCAAAGCAGGTGCAAACTGAATCATCTCAGGCGCCGCAATGGGTCCTATCTCCTTGCGAACATGCTTGATAAGTTCCTTCTTCAGATCATCACTTTCATCTATTCCCTGTTTCAGCGTTACAAACGCATACAACGCCTGACCCTTAATGTCATGCGGCATAGGACAAACAGCAGCTTCGGCAACACTATCGTGGCTGACCAAAGCGCTTTCAACTTCTGCCGTCCCGATACGATGGCCGGAAACATTGACAACATCGTCAATCCTGCCCATCAGCCAGTAGTCACCATCGTCATCACGTCTGCAGCCGTCGCCGGTACAATACATATTCGCAAACATAGTAAAGTATGTATCGATAAATCTGTCATGGTCGCCCCACATTGTTACCATCATTCCCGGCCATGGTTTTGTAATACACAGTTTGCCGCCTTCATTGGCATTACATTCCGAGCCGTCATCACGCAGAATAACAGGGTCAACACCAAAGAACGGTTTGCTGGCACTGCCTGGCTTTATTGTATGACATCCCGGCAACGGTGTTATTAATATGCCTCCCGTCTCGGTCTGCCACCACGTATCAACTATCGGACATTTGCTGTGTCCTATCTTTTCATAATACCAAATCCACGCTTCCGGATTGATAGGCTCGCCTACTGTTCCCAAAACTCGCAGGGAATCCAATTTGTATTTCCCCGGCCATTCATCGCCGAGTCTCATCAATGCCCTGATAGCCGTTGGCGCCGTGTAAAAAACAGTAATGCCGAACTTGTCCACCATTTGCCAGAATCTGCCTGCATCGGGATAAGTCGGAACACCCTCGAACATCACTGATGTTGCTCCGTTGGCAAGCGGGCCATAAACTATGTAGCTGTGTCCCGTCACCCAGCCGATGTCCGCTGTACACCAGTAAACATCATCTTCGTGAACATCAAAAATCACCTTATGGCTGAAGGAAGTGTGCAGTAGATAACCGCCGGTAGAATGAACAACGCCTTTGGGCTTTCCGGTTGAGCCGGAAGTATAAAGAATGAACAAATGATCTTCCGCTTTCATTTTCTCCGGTTCGCATACATCCGAAGCCTTTGCTATTTCGTCGTGATACCAGAAATCTCTACCTTGTTGCATCTGACAAGGCTCTTCGTTAACTTTTACCACGATTACACTCTCGATTGAAGGTGTACTTTTAAGGGCTTCATCGGATATGTCTTTAAGTTTTATATGTTTGCCGGCCCGAAGTGAAACGTTTGAGGTAATCAGCATCTTACATTCTGAGTCAATGACTCTGTCCTTAATCGCATCGGCACTGAACCCGCCGAAAATCACCGAATGTATCGCTCCAATTCTTGTGCAGGCCAGCATAACTATCGCCAGCTCCGGCACCATCGGCATATAAATCGCAACGCGGTCGCCCCTTTTGATTCCCTTTGACTTGAGCACATTTGCAAATTTGCATACCTCTTTATGGAGCTGCTCATAAGTAATCTTTTTTACATTGTTCTCGTCTTCGCCCTGCCAGAGAATCGCAACCTTTTTTGCAGTCGGCGTGTTCAGGTGACGGTCGAGACAGTTATACGATACATTAAGCTCTCCGCCGCGGAACCAGGTGTGTTCAATCTTGCGGGCCTTGGTGTCCCAGGTATATTCCAGCGCTTTGGTCGGCTTTTTAAACCAAGTCAGGGTCTCTGCCTGTTCGAGCCAGAATTTTTCCGGGTCGTTTATAGACTGTTCCCACATTTCCTGATACTTCTGGATATCATTAATATGTGCCTTGCTCTGCATCGCCTGGGGAGGCGGAAACTTTCGATTTTCCGTCATTAGTGACGCCATGCTTTTCTGTTCATCTGCCATTTTTTACTCCTAATCTGTAACTATAAAAACCGATTTAAAATTTATACTTCAAACTGACAGTGCTGTACAGCACATTGCGGTCGCATACCGAATCTTCCATCGATATCTGATAATATACTCCCGGCGTAAGCGTAATCTGCTCGCCCAGTTTAAACGATGTCGAAGCGCCTAATGTCGCATAAGACCAGTCATTATTAGCGCCTCCCAAACCGCCGCTATACGCAACTTCCGAGGAAAGTACCAGCGGCGCCGGCAGTTGAGAAACTTCTAAATCATAATTCAGAAGAAATCTGTGCACCCATCCAGCAATATAATTGTATTTCTCTCCGCCCATTGCAGGATATTCATAATGGGCAATATACTTCGGCGTAAAACCCTTCGGCAATAAATTGGGAAATGTAAAACCATATATCCACTCCCACGTTGTATTCGCTTTCTTTGTTGCCAGGCCGTAATAATGCTCATATCCCACACTTATATCGTAGTTGATCTGATAACGCTCGCCTGTGAAAGCTTTGCCCTTATAATAAGGACGATAATCGAATCTCTGCTTATCGACATAGCCCGATGAGGTTGCGCTTCTGTGAGTTACCTTTACACCGAAGCCGCTGCCCCACAGGTCCAAATCAACCGTCTCAAAAACCGCACCCTGCTTTCCGTAACCAGGAGCTCCTTTACTTAGCCACTGGCTTAAATAGTCCAGCTGGAACGTTACACCAATTTTTTTCTCCTCCAATTCAGCGCTGAAACCTACAGATGAACAGAACAGCACCACAGTTACCAAAAACATCAAAATCTTTTTCATTGCTCGATACACTCCTAAATCCTTTTCTTTCAATCAGTTATATTAACCTTTTCCATGTTGAAAATTAAACCCCCCATTTTATACATACCGCCGCATTCGTCAAGGAATAAAAACGCTGAATT
>JAHJUV010000069.1 GCA_018828825.1 Planctomycetota bacterium
CCATATCATCGGCTCAATGGCTGACAATATCGGCAGATTTGATATGGGTTTATAGCTGGCAGCCACGACAATAGCAGTATATGTAAGAATGATAAGAGGCACAAAAAGGATAAAACCGAAAATATTGCTTGAGGCATCGGCCGGTAGTTCGGCAGCCATTACAGCTACGGGCTGGGCCGCGGCTTCCTGCTGTGGAATTACGTCTTCGCCAATTGCGGCAGCTTCCGGCTGTTCGAGTATGTTTTCCGGCTCGCCAACTGCGGCGCCAGCCGCCATTGGGCTTTGTCCTGAAGGTGAGCCCTGGTTATCGGGATAAATATCATCAAGTACGGCGCCAAGAGAGGTATCGTCAGCCTGCAGCGAAAGGTCCAGAAGACCTGAGCCGCTTCCGCCGGCATCGAGATTGACATCGTCATCAAGTCTTCTGCCGTCTTTATCATCACCGGCCTTCGATTTTTCCTGTACCATTTTCGTTTCACTGCTCGTATCGTCGGTAACTTTGAAATCGGTATCGCTTTCGCCTAATACATTTATGGAATCGCCGCCGGCAGAGATTTTGGTATCTTCATCTGTTAAGCTTGTATCCTGCTTGGCGCTGTCGCCCGCAATTGAGATGCTGTCCGATGATACGCCTTTTGTGCTGTCCGCGGCAGGAGAAAGCAGAATTTCATCTCCCGTTTTCGGTTTGCCGCTTTTTTCTTTGGGAGTGCCTCCCAAAGTTTCTTCTGCCAGCAGTTCTCCGGTTTCGTCAAGCTGGAAATTCGATTCCGGAGCCTTGGTTTTGTCTTCTTCCGAACCCATCAAAACATCGAGCTCTTCAGGAGCCAGGGACACTTCGCCGGTTTCATCGATGGAAATCTCAAGCGAGTCGCTGAGTACCGCCGCTTCGCCCTTTCCAGAATCGGCGAGGGCATCGACATCCTCAATTTTATAGAGCTGCTTTGCGCCATCTCTAAATTCGCGGAGCTTGCCTTCTCTTACAAATGTCTTAATTTCAGCCTCGGTCTTGCCGAGCTTTTCAACAACTTCCTGTAATGTGTAAAACATTCCAGCCATATCGAGTTCCTGATACCGATATTACAATATTTTATAATACTATCCCCGCACAGTGCAGGGTTTATTTGCCTATATTAGCACAATCGTCCTGCTAATGCAATCCTGTTTAAACTATATTATCTATATCGGCTTGCGGTATAAATTCGTTCCATTTATTAGGTTATATTAAGGCCCATTTTAGATAAAACTATACTTTTTTTATCATTTTTCCGAACAATTCCATACTAAAGCCCATTACATTCGTTTCGCTGCCTTCGATATGGTCGATAAACTCATCGCCGCCTTCCTGAATGGCATAAGCACCGGCCTTGTCTTTCCAGACCTCAGAGGCTATGTGCTCAGCAAGCTGTTTTTCACTCATTTTCCTCGGATAAACGACCGTTGTGTCGTATTCGACAAGTTCGAGCCCGCTATCCTTCTTAACCATTGCGATAGCGGTTATAATTTTATGAGGTTCGCTGAACAGCTTTCTTGTTATCTGCTCGGCGTGTCCGGCGTCCTCGGCCTTGCCGATAATTTTGCCGTTAAAATCCGCTATGGTATCGGCTGCCACAATCAGCCTGTTTTTGAATCGCTCGGCAACGTCGTTTGCCTTGGCAAGGGCGGCTTTGCAGGCAAATTGTGCAGGGGACAATTCTTTTATTAATAATTGAGCCTCATCTATATTGGAAACGACTATATCGAATTGAAACCCTGCCTTTGTCAGCAGCTCTTTCCTTCTCGGCGAGGCCGAGGCAAGAATAAATCGCATTTTTTCGGTCTGCATAGTGTTTTCTCTTTTTACGTTAAGTTTTTATTATATATGGATTTGACGCACATTTCAAGGCCCAAAAAGGCAGGCGCGGATATAATTATCAGCAAATAGAACATTGTCTATTGAGCTTCTGATGTTAAGTTTATTGATGTTGCAAATGGCTTAAATGAAAAAGCTTTAAAACAAGGTAAAAAATGCTTAACAGAAGTTATTTCAATTCAGCCGAAGAGTATTTGAAGTTTTACGGACTCGGGTGCGCCTCTGTCAGATATGAATGTGTACCGTTTAAATCGAACGGCTTTGAATTAGCAGGGCAGGTTTTTGTCCCAAAGGAATATAAAGCGACCGTTGTCATTCTTCACGGCTATCTGGGCCATTGCGGTCTTTTGGCTAAAATTATCCGATATCTGACGGGGACAGGTTTTGCCGTCGCCGTTTACGATTTGCCCGGACACGGCCTGTCTTCCGGCGAGCCGACCGCGATTGACGATTTTTCACAATACACCGATTCGCTCGTCGTTTTTCTAACCATTGCCAGACAAAAACTCCATGGCCCATATCATATAATTGGCCACAGCATGGGCGCAGCGATAGTAATGGATTATATTTTTTCAGGCAAAAAAGACTATTTCGATAAGGTAATTTTAGCCGCTCCTTTGATACGCAGCCAATTATGGTTTTTGTCAAAGCTTGGCTATATGATTTACCGACCTTTCGCAAAGAGAATTTTCAGGCTCTTTCGCAATGTCTCTTCGGACAAGGATTTCCTGAAATTTGTAAAACACAAGGACCCGCTCCAGGCAAAGAATCTTTCCCTGAGCTGGACCGGCGCTATGTTCAAATGGAATCGGGAAATCGCTGATGCGCAGGTTTCCGACCGGCCCGTAATGGTTATTCAGGGCACTTGTGAAAACATCGTATCGTGGCGGTATAATCTGAAATTTATTCAATCTAAATTTAGTAATACCCAAATAAAATTGGTTGAAAATGTCCGGCACGAATTATTTAACGAATCGGCTGAAATTCGGGAGAAGGTATTTTCGCAGATAAAAGATTGTTTGATAAAAAAGTTTAATAATGTATAATGAATTCTATGAATAGGGGAATAGCGTCGTTGCATCGTTTAGATGGTTTTTCGGAAATCAAAGAGAACCTTCAATACTGGCTGACCAAAACGCCGCAGGAGCGGCTGGAAGTTGTTGATTATTTAAGAAGTCAGGTAAATGGAAATACAGAAAGACTTCAAAGAGTTGTTAAAGTAATTCACAATGCCATAAAATAAAAAACCCCGGCGGTGAACCGGGGTTTTTGGGTTACTTTCAGCAATCTGCTATTTTTTCTCAAGGTCTAATGGCGAGACGAAATCGCCGAATTTCTTGCTTGCTTCTTCGAGCCGTTTCTTTTGCTCGGCCAGAACCTTGAACACCTCGGCGGGCGATTGAGCAACGTGTTCGCGGTGGAATTTCTCGACTCTGTCTATCTTGGCAAGGTTTTCCTTTATACGGATTGTAAACTGGTTGACGTAATCGTCCTGCGTATAGTCTTTATCGAGAACCTCTTTGAACAGTTTTTTCAAATCTTCATAGCAGGGGATTAATCCTGTCGGCGCGACCCTGCATTCTGCTTCGCCGTGGACTCTAAGTTCCATCCACTTTACCCAGACGTGTTTATCGCGAACGCCGTTGGTGAACTTACCGTTTTTATCGCGAAGGAAGTAATTTACGCCGAAAACCAGAGGCGGATTTTTGAGTTTCTTGCCGAAATCGAGGTTGTTCTTTACATATTTGCCCAGCGAAATAGCCACAAAGTCCTGGATACTCATCAGGTTAATCTCCGGCACGCCTTCCTTGCCGACAGTTGCGAAAGTCGTTTCGGTTTCGAGCGAAGCGCCGTAAGCGACGATGCCGTGCTCCCAGTCAAACCCCTGCTGGCAGGGCACGTATGATTTCGGATCACGTCCGCCGTACATAACACCGGCCAAATCCACGCCTTTTGGATTATCCAGTTCCGGGTCGCAATTCTTCAGTGCGCTAAGAGCTACCGCATATCGGGCGTTCTTGTGGGCACAGCCGATTTCATTACCTTTTGCATCGGGTTTGCCCTTGAACCACACACCTGAGAAGTTGACACCCTTCTCCGGCAGCTCGGCTCCCATACCCAACCAGTGAGGCCTGCCTTCGTTGACCAACACGTTAGAGAATATTACCTCGCAGGGGCTTGTCAGGGCTTCATAAATAATAGGGTCATCTTCGGGACTCACATCGCGGATAATGCCGAAAATTCCCTTTTCTACATTTACACAGTGGATACGGCCGACCGCGCGATTATTCTTTCGCCCAATATCGAACTGGGCCATGACTCTATAATTTTCATCTTACACAAACACGCCGTGTAACAAGGCATCGTAGTCTTGCGCCGTTCCCTTATCTAGACAACAGGTTATGATTTCTTTGCCTAACGGGTACAGGTCTGGATGATGAAACTTTTGCAATTCACGAGCAAAGAATTTCTCCAGAATTTCCGCACCTGCATCGTAGCCCTCAAGGCCAACTTCAGGTTGCGTTTCTACCCGTAAAAACCATTGGGGCAGAAGTGTTCCTTCAATTTGCATTGATTTCAAGGCGTATCCCAGTAGCGGGCATCGAGCTGGTGCAATCTGATGCGGCTGAAACTTTGCAATGCCCCGCCTTGCTAAGTATTCGCGTGCTATCCATTGTGGCATAAAACTTACCTTCCACGCACCGACATGTTGGTTTGGCGTCAAGGTGTAACGTACCTTCGGAGTAGTTTGGATTTGTCGAAGCAGCAAATTGGCGTGATCAACCATGCGCCCTGTAGCAAAGGGCCAATACGAGCCGACTCCTTCGCTCGTCATTCCCTCGGTATCAGTTATACTGGGGTTGTCATAACCTCGCGGTGCAACCAGCCTCCATAACCAGGCCAGGCTGGCCGGCAGTATATGTAAATATCCCACGATACCGTAGCTCGGTCGCTCTTTTGTACACGGAGGTGTTCGTATACCAAAGCTGCGGATCATTACTTCAACCTCTCCGTCAACTGCTTCAGGAATGAGCCGTCTGGGTAAAATGACACGAGGATTAGGACACGCTACCCCTGGCTTATCTTCGGTATGTTCCCATATCAAGCAGGTTGCTCCTGGCGTTCCTTGCAGGTTGAGAAAAATCAGAGGCTCCTCGGGGCGAATCGTTAACCCTTCCAGATGTGGATCAGTGCCGTACTTTTGGATATGGTTTAGACGCACAAACCATGCCTGTTCTGCATCTTTAGCCAAAAGGTAACCACTGCTGTTTTCTTTATTTAGTTGACACATGGCCATATCATCAGTCACCGGACGCAGAGCACAACCTTGATTCAAGACCAGGTGACGTTTTTCTTCGGTCACAGTATTTAGGCCAAACAGCAAACGCCCATCTCCCTCGCGGTGAACATATTCCAGCATCTCGCTCTTTCCACCGCCGCTGGCGCCTTCGTGCATGATTGTTGTCACATTATCATAAGGAGTAACCACCTGAACAGTGGACCCATGGAGAGTGGGCCAATCTTCGTCTTCTCCAATAGAAAGCAATACACCGTAAACACCTTTTTTGGCACTGGGCCCTGGATAAAGATTGTAAGAAAATACTTCGTGCAGGCCATTAAGACGATTGTGCACAACGAGCTGCTTTCCATTAAAGTGCGTATGTCTAAAAGGTGGAGCCAGGTAAATTACACTGCGAACCCTGAAATTTGCCGGAACCTTATCAGAGGGAATCATTCCCTGAAGGTCTCCAAGGCCTCCGATAAAAAAACCTGTATTTTCCGGTGCTATTAGCAGAGCGCCCCGGCCCGATTCAGGATCAAACCCACCAAGTGTAAAGAGCATCGCAACGAGATTCTGCTGCCGTAGCCAATCCAAGGTTTCCGTCCGTACTTTATCAAAGGGTTCTCCGAACCGCTCACTGTAACGGGTCTTATCTGTTTGTTCGGGGTCAGCTACGACCATACATTCGGGGTCCCGCCTGCGCATATAAGGCTCGGTGTAATTGATGGCCAATCCGTTCTTGCAGCGTGCCACTGTAGCCTCGACAACCCTGCCTCGGCCGGGCACATCATAAGCTACTTCAAAAATGCCCTCGGACTTGCCGCCCATTGCCAGCGATAAGACTTCATCCCGACTTTTCGGGAAAATGCAAGAAGGGCAGTTTTCTAATAGGTCTGATATCTGTTTCGGGAGACAAAGCGTTTTCCAGTCTCGTGAAAAATCAATTATTTGCATTTGTATGATGCTTCCTTTCATTCTTTCGCAACAAAATGTACCGGTTTTTTCTGCTCTTAAAAACTAAAGCACCACCATTTCCGTATTTGAAAGCTGCCTTATAGGCAGGTAAATATCTCTATGCTTCAATCTGTTGGTCAATGTTTAGTCCTAACAAAACTTATAGAACAACCATAGCTGTATTACTCGGCTCACCTTTGCCGGCTTTGCCAACTCGATAGAATCAGCGATGAACTGTTCAAGCTTATCGTTTGCGATAGCTGATAATTTCGAGAAGTTCTCTTTGTCCAATTTTTCCTGCAGGTACTGCCTGGCGTCTTTTATGGCCATAGTGCATCCGCTCCTTTCAAAAAAATATTTTTGAGAATAATTTGGTCTCATCGTGCGCAAAAACCATCGGATATTAAAAATTTCGGTCCCGAATGTCAAACTTTTTGTACGAAGTTTTGCAATTTTTCTTTCTATTTTTAATTGTCAACTTTTTAACTCCTGTTTCTGGGGGAATTATACGATAAAAACCAGCAGAATACGACATTTACTATTTACATTACCTTTTATCAGGTCAATTCCGATAACAATAAATTTTTTCGCGTGTTTTCAAGTAAATATCTATTATTGAATCAGAAAGAGGGATAATTTTTTGTAAAAAAATTTTCTTTAAAAAAAATTATTTTATCGGACATCTTCAAGGTAAAAACAGGAGTGAAAGTTGTCGCTCTTTAAGCTCCAAAATACCGTTTTCAGTGCTGATATTCGCTTTTTTTTAAAATTTTCCTTGATTTTTAACCGGACGAGTGATATTATGATGTTGCACTTAACAGGCAACCGAACGGCGTGTTGTAGTGCTTTAGTATTTAAAGAAACTTTTGTTTTTGCTTTTTGCTTTCTTCATGGAAAGCAGAAAGGAGGTGTTGGAACGGAGAAATCTCGCGGCCAGATTTACTTTCCGGGTCTGGTTTTTTAACACTTGAGTTTTTTGCCTGTTTGGTTTCTTTCGGGCAAAAGGGATTAAACGGGAGGGAAAAAGAAACCAGGACCTCGTTGAGCGAGAGCTTGGCGAAATGTATATAGGAAAAAAGAGAATTGTTTATTTAATGAGGTAAGTGAAATGAAGAAGCTGATTTTAGTTTTAGCGATTGCTTTAATTGCTTCACCGGCGTTAGCGTTGAATGTTTACCTGAATAGGGTGGGCGATTCCAACATCGTCGATGTCAATTATAGCGATGCCAATTCAGCCAATCTGCCAAGGGGTTTTGCACTGGATATTACAATTGATTCCCCAGGCTTGATTAAAGATGTTCTCAACTACAAGACTGGCGAAAGCACTTCTGGAAGTCCCGGCTATGGTATTTATCCAGCAGCGATTGATATCAATAGTTCCGGCGTTGTAACCAGCTATGGTAGTCCATTAGCTGATTCCTGCGATCCGGGCCCAGGCGATGGCCTTAATTCGAACCACGTAGTTCTTGAGTTTGGTTCGTTGTATTATGGCGCTCCAAATGCTCCTGCTGCAAGCGGCAGACTGTGCAGCTTGGAAATTGACCCAAATGGTGCAACAGTCAACATGAACATCGCAATGGTCGATGAGGACACTTATCGCGGCGGTCTTGTTCTTGAAGACGGCTCGCTGGGCGATGTAGATGCTAACACGGTTTTTGTTATGGCTCCGCCGGAATGCTTCCCGGGCGGTCCCGGAAACCCTCTGTATGACGAATGGGTTGCAGTTGGCAAACCAGATTGCTGGTGTGCTTCCGTTAACCCGCGTCAGTGTCACGGTGATGCAGACGGTCTAGCTGAAGGCAAAGGTAGCAACTGGACATCTCTTAATGACCTGGCTGTTTTAAAGGCGGCTTGGGGCCTCAGTTATGCCGCAATAGCGGGCCAAACAGCTGGAAGTCCTGCTACGCCTTTGATTTGTGCTGACTCTGATCATACAGCGGAAGGCAAGGGTCTTTCTAGGGTTTCTCTTCTCGATTTAGCCATACTGAAAGCCAATTGGAATCTGCCCAATCTGCCGGATCCAAATTGTGCTCTTCTTGGTTACTAAGTTAGTTGGAAGTTAATTTTGTTTTATGTAAAGAAAGTAAAATGTTTAACATTTGGAGTGTTAATTTTAAGGAGGTTTTAAGATGAAGAAATTGTTGATTTTGATGTTAGTTCTTGCAATGGCCTCGTTGGCCAGTGCAACAGTAATAGTGTCAGTTAGTTCGAACGAAGTTGCAGTTGGCGGCAATATTACAGTATCTGTTTCTTCGGATGATACTGTCCAATACAGGAAGTATCTGGATATGGTTATGGGCACAGCCACTTTGGGCGCCGTGACCATACTTCCAGCTGCAGGTGATGCCGCTACAACTGCGGATTACTCAGTAGCAGGGAGTTATTATGATCTTGAGTTGGTTGCTGCTGACTTTTCAACTGATCCAGTTGCAGGCGTTCATTTTACAGTTGTTGCTACAGCTACTGGCGTAATAGGTGAGACGTTCACCCTTGAGCTTCTTAATGGCGATACTTATGCTTTAGAAGACAGTGAAATTGTTACCATTATTCCAGAACCAGTGACAATGGCATTGCTTGGTCTTGGTGGTCTGTTCTTTCGCCGTAAGAAATAAGACCGTAACTAATTAGATTTTTAAAACCCCGGCCTTGTGTCGGGGTTTTTTTATGCTTGAAAAAAGAGCAGTTATCGGTTATCAGAAACTCAGTTATCAGTAAAGATGTCCGCCGGTAGGCGGCTCATTATTCTGACTACTGAATTCTGTATTCTGAATTCTTTTTTTAAAGGATTAAATATGAAAAAATTGGTTTTGGCTCTTTTTTGTTGCCTGTGTGTATTATTTGTGGTCGGTTGTCAGGGATTAGCGAAAAAACCCCCGGTTAAAGTGACTAATGGAGGGGACGGTTCATTTCCGGATTTTCTCGTAGGCAAATGGCAAGCCGATAAAGGGCAGTGGGAATTTGTTTTTGAACCTGATGGAACAATTTCCTCGGCTGTAATTGATAATGGTATGGTAAGGGTAAAACCTACAAGCGATAGAATCACAACGATTCCGATGAAAATGGGAGGCAAGGGCATCTATAAACTCGGTCAGTGGGCTGTCCAATATTCCCCTGAAACTCGTGAATTGGTTGTTGAGGTGGTGGTCGACCATTTCCATTTAGAGATGGGCCCCAGTGCATTGGAGGGAAATAGTGAAGATTGGTTTATTGGACGAGTTTCAGAAGACTCGCAAACATGGGTGGCAGAGTGGACCAGTTTCCCCAAATATATCGCATACACTCCTGACCCCAACGAGTTGCCTGTCGACATCGAAGATAGCCCGCGTGGAACCCTTATCTTCAGAAAAGTCCAATAACCAGAAAACCAGTTATTTATTGAGGTTGTTTTTTTGACTTTTCGAATTTAAGGTACTCTGTGTATTGCTGGAACTTGTTTGCAGCGTCTTTGTTTCCAGTTTGAGAGAAAAGTTGAGCAGCTTTTTGAGATGCTTCAATTGCTTCGTCAAGCTGGCCTTGAAATGCAAGTGCCTTAATTAGACTAAACTGGTTATCTATAACCGCAGGCTTTAGTTCGACAGCTTTCCTGAAATGCGCCGCCGCTTCAGCAAACTTTCCCAACTCGGCTAAGGAGTCTCCCAAAAGAACATGTATTTTAATGGAATTTGGATCTCTCTTTATCTCTTGGCGGTACTCTTCTATTGCTTTAAGAAACTCCTGAGAGGCTTCCTGGGATTTGCCCAGCATCTTTAGTGCCGTGCCAAGACTGTAATGCAGGTTCGCGGTATTTTCCTTAAATTCAGCTTCCTGGTCATTATACTTAATCGCCTTCCTGAAGTTTTTGGCAGCCTCTTCATAATTGCCTTGTGCAGCTTTAATCATAGCTGTTTCATAGTAAGCAATGGTCGACATAGATGGTTCAAGTTCGATTATTTCTTCATATTTTGCAATCGCCTCGTCAAGTTTGCCCATTTGTTTAAGCGCGTTTACCTGCTCCTGTTTTTTTCCAACCAGCAAATCTTTTGCACTTTGGTGTACTACAGGAGCAAGAAGGTTTTCCACAGGGACGTAATTGTCTGTCAGTATAATTTGGTGTGCCTTTTGTATTGCCGTTGCTATTTCGGCACTGCTAAGATACCAGAAACGCTGCCCTGGCGTATAACGCTTAATAAGCTTGTCAGGTTCCAATTCTTTTTTAGAGGCAATCAACACAAATAGATTACGATTAGAATGATGTCTATCCTCGGCTATAACATAAACATAAGGAAAAGTCTGTTCGAGCGTACAGACATAGGCCCCTAAGAAGCGTGCACTGTCATAGATATCAATTGAATTTATCATATATACGCCGTCATCGGCGAGAATGTCGGCAATTTTATCATTGAATTCTTTTGTTACCAATTGATACGGCACCGAATAATCACTAAAAGCGTCCTCGTAAATAAAATCATATTTTGTTGTTTGTTTTTTTCTCAGAAGTTCATCGATATAATTTCGAGCATCCATTTGGATAGTATTAATTGAAGTGTTTTCGGAAAGCCCGAAAGCAGCCGTAGCGGCTTTTGTTACGCCGGGGTCAATCTCGGCGACATCATTACGACTTTCAGGCCAATGAGCTTCGATATATTGCGGGAAAACATATCCTCCTCCGCCGATGTGCAAAACAGACAGAGACTCCCCTTTGTCGCTGAGTCCATGTGTTAACGCTGCAAAAACAACGGTGTGAAAATATAATAGATCGTTTTTTTGATCCATTAAAATTTCACTGTGCATGAGTTTGTCCTGCATAAACAGTCTTTTATCGGGGATTTTGGTGATTTGCTTTACCGCGATATAGCAATATGCTGTCTCATCTTGGTAAAGAATTTGAGGATCAAGTTTCTCTCTCAATCCGATTAATGTTCCCACTTTTTGCATTGATTCTGCCGGTGCCATCCCCATAACCAATGCGCATAGAAACACTGTCAGCCAGAGGTAAGCGGGCCA
>JAHJUV010000070.1 GCA_018828825.1 Planctomycetota bacterium
GCCGAATTCGTTGAACAAACGGCCTTTAAACTCATTTATGGGCTGTTTGTTTATCTGGCGTACGTCAATCAGCAGAATTTCCGGCATACTTTTGACGCCGGTGTGTTTGTCCTCGAAGGTTTTCCTGCCATAGGCGATATCAACATTGAAAAATTTCTCAATATTTCTGAAAGCATCTGCGTAATCTGTCCTTGCAAAACCGTCTGCGCTTGAATAAAGTACTTCGCCGCCCGGCCCGAGGCGATTATGAACGGGACCTTCGGTAGTGAAAAGTGTGCTTACAAGGATTGTTCTGCCGGTATTTTCGAGATAAGATTTACTGGTAAGGATGCCCTGCAGAACGGCGCCAATGCCGCCGATTTTACCGATTGCTTCGTGAGTTACATGAACAATGTTGGTCTTATAATTCATTACGCTGTTTCCCTTTCGCAAAGTGCCATGTTGTTAATTCATCGACAATCACACTATTAAATTATAAAAAATAAATCTCCAAAGGTTCATTTTTTGGATAGTTTCTTTGCCTTTTTTGCTTCTTTCTCTTTTTTTATCTTCTCAGCTTCTTGTTTTTTCTCTTTTTCTCTTCTTTCATCAGCCTCCGGAATTGTCAGAAGAGGTCTTTGTGTAATTTCATTAAACTTTTTCATTTCAAGAACATTCAGTTTTTCACGGGCATCATAGATATGTGGCGACAGAATTATCAGCAGTTCCGAATTATTCTCGGTAGTCTTTGTGGACTTGAAAGCCAGGCCTACAATCGGCAGGTCTCCGAGTATAGGAAGCTGATAGGTTTGCTTTTGAGTTTTTTTCTGTCTTAAGCCGCCAATGACGAGTACCTGTCCGTCTTCCAGCAACAAAGAGCTTACTACCTTTCTGGTATCGACGGTTGGCACAGCGTTGAGTTCGCCTGTATAGGCATTTTGTTCTGTTTCGACGTTCAAGAGAATGAACTTGTCATCAGTTAATGTCGCTCCAATATTAAGCATCACTCCTACATTTTTGAATTTAGTACTGGTTAGGGAGCCACCCTCGCTGGTTTGAGATATTTCTGAGTATGGTATTTCTTCAACGGCTTCGATAGAAGCGGTCTGGCCGCTGACGACCATCACTCGCGGACTTGCGAGTATTTCAACGTTATTTTTCTGCTGGATTGCATGAATGACGCTTCTAATATCGCCTCCAAACAGAAGCCAAAGGTCAGAACCTGTTCCGGTAGTGTTAAATGCCGTAGCGTTGCCAATAGTGTTTATTGTGTCAGTGGCTGTCCTTTCTGTACTTCCCAAACGATCTGTAAAACCAAGATTTTGTCTAAAAACAGCTTCATGCTGGTCTTTGGCTGTGAGCATGTCCCAGTTTATGCCGAGTTCAGTTGCGTTGTTAAGTTTTACATCGACGAGAACGACCTCAATCATAACCTGGTCGGGCTTGCGGTCAATTTTTCTAATCTGCTCAAGAATTTTTTCGACATTTTCATTTGTATCGCAGATAATCAGGGTATTGCCTTTACTGTCCGGCTCCATACTGCCGTATTCTCCCGACATACTTGAAATTGTTGCCTTGACGCTCTTTGCGTCCAGAAACTTCAGTGTCGCAGTATCGACAAAGAGGTCGGGCTTTACGGTTATAGCCGCTCCGATAGGCGCCCGATTCTGGTTCGGCGTAAATTGCATAAATGGATTGCTCTTGGTTATCTCATTTATGTCAATTGCCGGTTCATCGGCACCCTGGATTATCGCCACCAGGCTTATCAGGATTATTGCCAACATTAAATTTCTATATTTGTTTATTTTCAACATAGTCTGCATTCTCCTTAACCTTTAATGTGTATATGCTTAAAGTAATATTGCAGCTCAGATATCCGCTTGTCGCCGCCTGTTTCATACTCACGCTTATCGTATCAATCCAGACTTTTGCGGGTTTGTTCTGAATTGTATTTAAAAATTTCACTATATTTCCATAACCTCCGAGAAGACTCATATCTGCCTGGTACTGGTAAATCTCAATCGAGTTATTATCCTTTACGGTGATCTCTCTTGATGGTGAAAGCCTGAGATTTACAACCTGACAGCCGTTCTTTTCAGCTATTGACTGAATGCCTGAAAGAAAACTTTTTGCCTGCTCTATCTTGAAAAACACCTGTTTCTCTGATTCAAACTTTTGCGTAAGTTCATCGAGTTTCTGCCGGCGCAGCTTCAGTTGTGTGGTTATGAGCCTGCCGATTTTTTCCCTTGTGTCCATCGTATCGTGGTATTTCTGGGCGGCCGCAAGATATTGCGTTTGCGGCGTGATAAACCAGTTGTATATCGCAACGAAACCTATAAGCAGTATTGCCGCAGTAAGAATGTTGCGCTTTGAGTAGTCTGAATATTTCGATGTCATATCAATTATCCTTTGTTCTCTTATTTTTTAAGGGAACAGGTTATCAAATAATCAATCAGGTTATTGGCATACTGTGTATTTTGTTTCGCATCCGCAAGCTGAGCGGAGTTTATGGTTTTGCATTTGTTCAGCCTGTTCACAAAATCATTAACAGCGTTATAATTTATAGCCAGCCCTTCAATCTGCACCATCGATGAATCTCGTGCCCGCATTTCCTGTATCTGCACAGTCGCCGGGGCCTTTGTGCTTACTTCGGCCAGTATATAAGCCCAGTTATTCCAGGTCTTGTCCTCAAGTGCGGTTTTAAGGGCATCAATATTCCGGGCAACCTGCACAGTTCTGTCGTTTACATCGGCTTGTGTCTTAATCAATTTTGATATATCAAAATTTGACATACCCTGCTCTTTTTTACTGAGCTCGTCTTTAACGTTTGAGGTTTTCTTTGCGAGGAATCCCATATATATAAATATAAACAGCAAAATCACGGCAGCGATATTTGCTATAATCACCAGTTGGCGCCGGGATTTTCTAATTTCAAATATTTCGCCAGGCAGCATATTAATACTTACAGCCGAGTCGTTGACATCGAGCAGCTTCATTGCCGCCCCTGCCGCAACGGGAGAAAAATCTTTGTTTGCCGCATCTTCACAGATGATATCGATATGGCTCGAATCAATCGCGGTTACCTCAATGTTTTGGTGGTGTATGTGTTTTTGCAGTTGCGGGACTATTTCCTTTGTTTTTGACGGGTCGTAGCTGCAGGCCAAAAATACAGGCCATTTCTCCTGTTTTGCGGTTTTTTCAAGTTCGTAAAACTGCACAATGGAGTCTATCTGCTCGGCAATTACGCCGGTTTGTTCCGGCAAGCTGGAAATATCAAAATCTAATTTCTTTGTGCGGAGAAAATCGAACTTCTGCCCGCTAAAAACGCACAGACTCATATTGTCATCGTGCAGGAGAACGAGCATTACATTTTTGTTCCCAGCAGATTTTATAACCTTGTTATAACAGGCCCTGACAAGCGCAACAATCGCAGGTTCTATAAGCCGAATATCTACGTTCTTTTTTTCCAGTTCTTTTGTAACCATAGTGAGCGGCCCGGTCTGAGCGGCTCCAACCAGAACGGTTTTTTTCTCTGAAGCGCCCCTGAGAGCACAATAGTCTATCTGGACATTCTTAAGCGGCAGAACCGCATACTGTCTTAGCTCTTCCTGGATAAATTTTCTGGCTGCGTCCGGCGAAGAGTCGGGAAGACTTAAAATCTGGAGCAGCTCAGGCGATGAACAAAAACACATACCCGCTTCACAATGCCGCGGAAAACCTGTCAGCTTTGATTTTATTACTGCATTTGCGAAGGATTTAAAATCTTCGGATTCTTTATCGATTTTTATTCGGCTGCTGCCCAGAAGCATAATTCTATCGCCATCTCTCTCAAGACGGACAACGCTCACGAAATCCTTACATACATCTATTCCCACCGTTTTCTTGTGAGCGTTTACACGAAAAGATTTATGTTTTTTCTTTCTCATTCATTTATCCTCAACTGGTCAACACGAATCACATAGGGGCTTGTGCTGCCGATTGTAATATCCGCTTGAACTTTGGCTTTATAACCCTGCGGCGAAGTTCCCTCCGAAATAATATTGGGGTCCGATGAGCCTGTTAGTGGATATCTGCTAACGATATAAGAACCGCCGCCGAAACTTTTATTGTTGAAACCTGCATTCCAGCTTGAATCGTTTCGAATCTCACCAAAGGCATCGGCTATACCTGCCTCGGCAATCGCCAGCGCCTGTGCCGCGAAAATTTCGTTTCTCATAATCTGTATCTGTTCGGTGTTCATCTCCAGCATACCGACGACAAAAGCCGTCAAAAGCGCTATGGTAAAAACCACCATAAGCAAAACCGAACCGTTATTTTTTCTTGTATTTTCCATATATTTTTATGGTAATATTTCCTCTTGGATAATTTCGCCGCCGAAAGTCCATGCCTGACTTTGTCCGCCGCTGCCGCCGCCCTCGAAACTTGAATCAAGGTCAACATGAACTCTGCATCCGCCTGACAGTGTGTTTGCTTTCATTCGCCCGTAAAATTGACTCGAACCCCACAGGCTTACTGATCCGTTTGGATTGTCCAGCAGGGCATAAACACTGCCGGTTCCCCACGTGCTGAACGATTTGTTACTGCCGAGCATATAAATCCTCAGATTGGAAGGCAGGCGCTCATGATAGGAATTTAAATCTCCACCTATATTGCAATTTCCTCTTACATAGAGTTCCAAGCTCGAACCAGGGAGGATTCTTATACTTCTGCCGCTGCCTATATTTAAGTCGCCATTTAGCAAAATTGTTATATTGCCGTCGATAGTGATATAAGAACTCCAAAGGGATATGCTGTTAAAATAATGATTGCTGTTTAGTACTCGTTCTTCTCCCAGCCAGTCATCCGTTGGGAAGTTTCCCTGAGGTGAGCCGCTGAACGGCGGGCCTGTTGGTGTGGTCGGATTTGGAAAGCTCATTAACTCATCGAGCGTTCCTTGCTCACCGGTAATTGTAGAACCCCATGTTGAAATTCCGACGGTCGGATTGCCGCCCGGTCCGATGTAGGCGTCACCGTATATTATGCCGCCGCTCCAAAGACTTATTATGTTGTATCCAATAGCGTTTGAAGTAACAACAGCGTTATGCGAAACATTACTTCCGCCATAGAAACCGGCGCTCGAATTATAACTGTCAAAGATGCCGTTCGAGCCGCCATAACCGACGGTATTTTTCACTGCAATTTTAGGGTCGTTGTCAATTACCCGGTAATTAAGGATAAGCCTCGGGGTATGAGCGTCTGTTCCGGTAGTGTTTTCGGCAGCGGCAAACCGGATGGTGTTGTTTGAGCTGTTTATTATGCCGAAACCGTAATTTTCATAGTCGCCGTTAACCCAGCCGCGGACAATTTCTGTAACATCGATTTCTACGGTAGTTAGGGCGCTATTGCCGAGATTTGCAGTTACAGCACTTGCCGAATCGCAGTTTATGCCCGGACGGACGCCTCCGCCGATACTGTTCCATGTTGAAGTTTCTGTCCATGGCACATTCATACGGTAAAAGTAAACATTCGCATTGTCATTATGATTAATATACCAGAGTTCTAACTTAGCTTCTGTGATTTCAGTATTTTCGGGTATCTGGTCGTTTGCATCACCGACAATATCTTTAAAGCATAAAAGGCCGTGAATAACCGAAGGATTTTCCCAGTTGTCGATATTTATAACAGCGTCGCAGCCGGAATCTCCTGCAACTCCCTTTTGATAATCAAAGAAATCGTCCGGTTGGCCGGACTTTACCATAATGTCAATAACGTTCTGTTCCAATACAGATGCACTATTAGTCCTTATGAAAACTTCCGAGAGAAAAGTTCTGTCTGTTCCCATCGGGTTGCTGTTCGTAAAAATTGTTTCGATTTTTACGAGCCGAATACTATTTGCATCGGTTGTCAGCGTAATGGCGGGGTCGATTAAATAGCTGCTTATCTGAAATTTGCTCACCGGGCCTGCGAGTTGTGCTTCGCTGCCGAGGTCGCCGAAGACAACGTATCCGTCGCTGACCATATACCGTTTTTTTGTGTCGTTGGCGTCCCAAAAAGTTATAAAACCTTCAATTGCATCGCTGGAACTTACGCTGACAAGCTGTTTTGCCGCAGAAAGGTTTCTGTTTATGTGCTCCTGGAGAACTCTGCCGTTCTGAATCATATTGGCCGAGGCCTCAGAACTTGCCCAACTGTTTCGTATAGCGCGAAACTGCGGCATTATCGCCGCCATAATAATAACCATTATGGCCATTGCGATTATCATCTCTGCCAGAGTAAGCCCCCTCACCAATTTGTTTATAGCCATAGAGCTATTTATTTGCCCGCGAACTCGCTTCTGCATATTTTTCCGCTTTTCACCCACAATACAAATTGGTGTGGGGGTAAGCCCCTTTCCGCCTCGGCGGATAAAATTATGTTTTTCTGTACGCATTTTCTTTCCTTACTACTCTGCGAAGTAGCTTCTATTCTTCGTAGTAGTCACGCTAAAGGTTGGCTACTGTTAAAGATAAATCGCTACGTAGCACGAGTACCTCTTTAAAAATATCGGCTTATAAGCCGGCCTTGTTAGCTTCAACCCTCATTACTTCCAAAGGGAATCAAAAGCTGCTAAAATCCTTTAACAGCGGGGCAGGAATATATTTTTATCGGACATTGATGCTTAAATGGTGGGTTTTTTGTTATTCTGTAAGATGAGTCCGATAATATTGAAAATTTTAAATTTTAAATCTTCAATCTTAAATGATTCTTACCATCTTCGGCCGATTTGTGTCTGAAGTGTGATTTCTATTTCGTCGCTGTCCAATGAACCGTTGGAATTGCGGTCCTGCCCGACTTCGACTTTAACTGCCTTCAGATTGTTGCTGCCGCTTACTGTGGTATTGCAAAGATATGAACCGCTCAAAACCTCGCCGCTTTGGGAAGAGATACTGTCAAAGTTATAAATTGATCTTGCCTGTATGTTATTAAGTTTCGCCTGGGCAAGACAGAGACTTTGTGTTTTTCTTTCTATGATTATGGAATTTAGATGTGCCTGTGTCAGACCCTTCAATATTGGGACAAGGGCGATAAGCAGCAGGGCCGCGGCGACTACAACCTCGGGCAGCGTAAGCCCCCTCACCAATTTGTTTATAGCCATAGAGCTATTTATTTGCCCGCGAACTCGTTTCTGCACATTTTTCCGCTTTTCACCAACAATACAAATTGGTGTGGAGGTAAGTCCCTTTTGATTTTGTCGTTTTATTTTTTTTATTGCAAAGTGCATTTTACCATTCCGGTAGAAGTAATTACGGATATTACATAGGTTTTCCCGCCTCCGCTGACGGTAAGATTATCGGTATCGCCAGTCCTGTTGCCCAGCGGGCCGAACACAAAATCGTTGGCTCCGGTGCAGGTAACATTTTCAGCTATTGTATCTGATTCGATAACCGCACCTGTTTGGACGTTGACGATTTGAAAGCCGGTATAACCACTCGGCGGACCTGTCATATTGAGTCTAAAGCCCTGCGGGGATGTACTGGCGTTGGAAATCGAAAGTGTTCTGCAGTGTCGAATCGCCGCAGCCATCCTTTCGGCCCCGGTTTGCGACCTGCCGAGATTGACGACCGTCATCGCCAGCTTGGGGATAGTAATAAACGTCAGTGCGCCTATTATCAGCACAACGATTAACAACTCAACAAGCGTAACCCCTTTTCCGACTGCTTTCATACGTTTTTACCAAAATTAAAGGGACAGCTTGCCCGCCATCCCTTTATTCTATTTGCTACGGATCCGTTTTTTTGTCTAATCTCAGTGCCAAATCTTAAAACCTTGGCCGTCATTGCCGCTCATTCGTGGTCACACGAAACTCTGTGCGTAGTGGCATTCATCTCGTAAGTTCCATCAAGAGGACATACTGGAGTGCCTTCAGGGAAATAATCATCATCGCCTGTAATAGTGGCAAGGTCCGGATACGAACCTTTGTTGGCATACCACATCTCAATTTGAGAGTTCATTATGTCGATGTTTGTGGCACAGGCGTTTTGCTTGGCGGTTGTGCTGCTTGCGGCGATTCTCGGTATTGCGATAGCCGCTAATGCAGCAAGAATCAAAACCACTATCAGCAATTCGATTAACGTAAAGCCTTTTCTGCGATTCATTGCTATCTCCTTTAGATAAGCCGATAACGTTTTATGTACGGTGTAACCCTTAAACCATAACAAATATTCGGCATCAAAGCCGGGCCACTTTCGTAAAATCCGGTTTTAAACGCCTAATTACTTCAAATGGGACATATAATCGAACATCGGCATATAGACCGCAAGCAGTATAAGTCCTATAACTACACCCATCCCCAGCGTAAGAGCCGGCTCAAGTTTGGTCATCAGCGAGTTAATTGTCCGGTCAATATCCTTATCAAGAAACTCGGCACCTTTATTGAGCATCTGCCCGAGCTGGCCTGCCTGTTCGCCGGAGTCGGCAAGCTGGAGTATCAGCGGCGGGAAGATATCGTGGTTCTTGAGTGATTCAGCCAGGCTCGAACCGGACTGAACCGACTTTTGAATATCCATACTTATATAGGATATTTTTTCATTATTTGCCACAAGTCCTGCCACCTGAAGCGCCTTGATTATCGGAACACCGGTCATTATCAGCATCGCGAATGTCTTAACAAAGCTCGATGCCGCGACTATTCTGTTCAGCCTGCCGAACAGAGGCATTTTAAACTTGAAATAATCCCACCAGGTTTTTATATGTGGATTTTTGCGGATATATCTGAACAAAAACGGTAGAGAAAATACCGCCGCCGCAAGAGC
>JAHJUV010000071.1 GCA_018828825.1 Planctomycetota bacterium
AACACTAAAAGGCAAATAAGCACAACAAGGCATTTTTCGTATATCTGTTTCTTGGTTATCTTCACACACATTCCGCCAGTCTACCATTTCCAAGCTCAAAACGCAAGGTTTAATCGCTGTTTTGTCCCAAAAACCTCACTCAATATAGAATGTACACCCGCATTTTCAGACAAAAAATCGGGGCGACAGGACTCGAACCTGCGACCTTTGGACCCCCAGTCCAACGCGCTAGCCAAACTGCGCTACGCCCCGGAAACGAACATTTTAGCGGTTAAAGATTCAGAAAACAACCTTATTTCTGGAGGGCATAATTGAGGACTTCATCTGCCTTCTTTACAAAGACAAATTTCATACCTTTTTTAGCCTCTTTGGGGACTTCAACCATATCTTTTTTGTTTCTTAGCGGCAGTATAACAGTTTTTATACCAGCCTGTTTCGCAGCGAGGATTTTTTCCTTTAAACCGCCAATAGGCAGGACATGGCCTTTTAAGGTTATTTCGCCCGTCATCGCAACCTCAGGTCTGGCAGGTGTATCCGTCAGAAGCGAGACGATTGAAGTAAATATCGCTGTGCCCGCACTTGGGCCGTCTTTCGGAACCGCACCGGCAGGGACGTGAATATGATAATCCTGCTTTGAAAAACGAGACGGATTTATGCCGAGCTTTTTACAGTTTTCCTTTACGATTGAAAACGCCGCCTGTGCGCTTTCCTTCATCACCTCGCCAATCTGGCCTGTAAGGATAAGCTCACCTTTGCCAGGCATTGATGCGGATTCCACAAAGAGAATTTCGCCGCCGAAAGGCGTATACGCAAGACCGGTAGCAACGCCTGGAACAGCCGTCCGCATAGCAAGTTCGGATTCGTGCTTTATCGGCCCGAGGATTTTGTGCAGATGTGTTTTTGTGATGGTTGTCGGGCGTTTGTTACCCTTTGCTATATTGGTAGCGACTGAGCGGCAAATGGCCGCGATGTTCCGCTCAAGATTTCGGACGCCAGCCTCGGCAGTATATCGGCGGATAATCTCGCCGGTCGCATCATCGGTGATTTTGAGTTTGTTTTTGCTCAATCCGTTTTCGGCCAACTGACGCGGGATAAGATATTTCTTTGCGATATTAAGTTTCTCATTTTCGGTATAGCCCGGCAGCTCGATAATTTCCATCCTGTCCATTAGGGCAGGGGGAATCGGTTCTGTATAATTGGCCGTACCTATAAACATTACGCTCGAAAGGTCGAACGGCTGGTCGAGATAATGATCTGTAAACGTATTGTTTTGCTCAGGGTCGAGTACCTCCAGCAGCGCGCTGGCGGGGTCGCCTCTGAAATCGACCCCTATTTTGTCCATTTCATCGAGCATAAAAACGGGATTTTTGCTGCCGCATTTTCTCAGTTCCTGCAGTATTCTGCCGGGCAGGGCGCCTATATACGTACGCCGATGGCCCCTGATATCGGCTTCATCTCTGATTCCGCCCAGCGATATTCTTACGAATTTTCTGTTCATCGCGCGGGCAATGGATTTGCCGAGACTGGTTTTGCCGACGCCCGGCGGGCCGATGAAACACAAAATCGGGCTTTTGCCGGCAGGATTAAGTTTTCTTACCGCGAGAAATTCGAGAACCCGCTTTTTGACTTTTCCAAGGCCATAGTGGTCCTTGTTCAGTATTCTTTGAGATTTTTTAATATCCATCGAATCGGCAGTGCGTATATTCCAGGGCAGTTCGCATACCCATGCGAGATATGTTCTAATCACGCCATAGTCAGGCGAAGCCTGATGTGTTCTGCTCAATCGGTCGAGTTCGGCAAGAGCCTCGGACTCGACTTTTTCAGGCATCTTCGCCTTTTTGATTTTGCCTTTAAGGCTCTTTGTATCTTCGGTTCTTTTATCGTCCTGGCCCAGTTCGGACTGAATGGCCTTTAACTGTTCCTGCAGAAAATATTCCCGCTGATTCTTTTCAACGGCCTGCCTGACCTGGCCCTGTATTTTATGGCTCAGCTCAAGGACATCCAGTTGATTGGCAAGTGCGACGGAAATTTTTTCCAGTCTTTTTTTGGCGTCAAGCTCTTCAAGGAGCTGCTGTTTTTCCGCCAGAGAGACACTGAGATTTGCGGCCAGGAAATCGGCAAGGGCGGAAGGAGTTTCGATATTTTCAAGGAGGATAGAGGCTTCTTCCGGTACGTTTGGGCTTAAAGTTATTACTTTATTGGCGGCGTCGCGGACATTTACCATCAGTGCCTTGAGCTTTTTGGTGACTCTTGTTTTGGATGTAAGCGGTTCAATCCTAACCTTCAAATAAGGTTCAGTTGAAACAACCTTTAAAATTCTGAATCTTATCAGGCCGTGTACTATAACATTGACCGTACTCTGCGGAAGTTTGACGACCTTAAGAATCGAGGAAGCTGTGCCGATTTTGTAAAGGTCGTTTATGGTGGGATTTTCGATGTTGGGACTTTTCTGTGTTACAAGACCAATTACGGAATCACCGGTTTTGGAGTCCTCAAGCAGCTTCCTGCTCTTTTCGCGGCCAACGGCAAGCGGAGTAACCGTGCCGGGGAATACCACAGCGTTGCGAATGGGCAGGATACCGATAACCTCCGGCAGGTCGAGTTCCTTTGGTTTTTCGGCTGAATCGGTCTGCCGGTCTTCAAACGCAGACTCTACATTGATGATATCAACAAGTCTTAATTTTTCACTCATAGTATAGAATTTTATCCCATCACAAAAAATAAAAAAGCCAAAATTTATTTTTTCTCATAAGGTGGGCCGGCTTCAATTGCTTACCAGATATATGCCGTGTATTCTATTGCTTGCCATAAGCGTAGTTGAAGGGTTCCTCTGTTCTCCTGCTTACCTGTTCTAATTGCTGTTTGTCGCTTCCCAGACAATCATACCCGGCTCGTACTGGTCGGCCAGGTCTTTAGCTCCCGGCAGGACTCGAACTGCGAATCCGCATTTGCCGCTGCGGGTGCATTTGATTGTTCCGGTGTAGATGCAGGTATTTTGTTTGCCTTTTTCGGCCGAGCCTGTCATTTCCTTGACGCCGCCTCGGCTGATATTGCCCCATGAATCTACGGTTCCGTGGTATATTTGCACTGCCACATCGTCTGGGTTTAGTCCACCCAGTTCTACTTTAGCTGTTATTTCCAATTCGCAGCCGACCTGCAGTCTTGATGCGTTGCCGTTGAGGGGTACTGCTGTTCCGTTATTTTTGACTTGTACTTCTACGTCGTCGATTTTGATATTTTTCCATTCTTCTTTTAGGCGGTTTTTCAATGCCGCGGTTGTTTTGACTTTTTCTATTCCTGCCGATGCGAGGCTGTCCCATCTTTCTGCTGCTGGTTTATAGAATTTATTGCAGTATTCTGCCACCATTCTGTGGCTATTGAAGCGTGGTGCTATCCATTTTATCGAGTTTTTCATTCTATATATCCACGCTCTGGGCAGGTTATCTGCTGAGTGGGTATAGAACAGGGGTACTATTTCGTTTTCGAAAAGGTTGAATATAGCTTCTGACTCTACTTTATCCTGATATTCCGGGTCGTCGTATGTTTCGCCTGCTCCTATTACCCAGCCTCCGTTTAGTGAGTATCCTTCGCACCACCAACCATCCAGCGTACTGACATTAAGCGCACCGTTCAGCGCGGCCTTCATCCCGCTCGTCCCTGAGGCTTCAAGCGGCGGGCGGGGGTTGTTCAACCATATATCGACACCTTGCACCATGTAACGAGCGATGTCGATGTTGTAATCTTCGAGGAAAACAAGACGCTTTCTGACGTCATTTCTGTTGGCAAAATGAATGAGTTGACGAATAATCTCCTTGCCTTGCTCATCATTGGGATGAGCCTTGCCGGCAAAGATTATCTGAATCGGCTTATCCGTAGTATTCAAAAGCCTGACAAATCTTTCAGCATCCTTCAATAAAAGATTGCCCCTCTTATATGTAGCAAATCTCCTTGCAAAACCAATAGTCAAGGCCTCCGGGTCAAGAACCTCCTCAGCCCAGCCTAACTCGGTATGATACGTGCCCCTCCGCTGCATCTGCTTTTTAATCTGCTTGCGGACAAAATTGATAAGATTCTCCCTGTTACGCTGGTGAATACGCCATAACTCCTCGTCAGGAATCTGGTCAACATTATGCCAAAGCTGGGGCTCGGCAATTTCCTCTGCCCAGTTAAAACCCAAATACCGTTCATAAAGCTGGTCAAGGTCGGGAGAAATAAAACTCTTAGCGTGTATGCCATTTGTAATAGACTTAATAGGCACTTCCTCAACGGGAAGCTTTGGCCAAAGCTCGGCCCACATCGCACGCGAGATTCCGCCGTGAAGCTTGCTGACGCCATTACGCCAGGTACTCAATTTCAAGGCGAGCACAGGCATCTTAAAAGTTTCGCTACCCTTGTCCGGGTCAATCCTTCCAAGGGCAAGGAACTGATTTCTGTTGAGACCAAGTTTCGGGAAATAAAAGCCGAAATATTTGTTCATAAGCTCAGGACTGAACTCATCATTGCCGGCCTTTACCGGAGTGTGAATAGTAAAGACATTGCCGGCCTTAGTAACTTCGAGGGCCTGCTCGAAGTCCAGGCCTTTAGTAGTGCAAAGATGCCTGATTCTTTCAAGGGCCATAAAAGCGGCGTGGCCTTCGTTCATATGACAAACGGAAGGTTCAAGCCCCATCGCAAGCAAAGCCTTGTAGCCGCCGATGCCGATAAGGATTTCCTGCTGGATTCTCATTTCAGAATTCCCGGAATAAAGGGCAGAGGTAATCAATCTGTCCTGGGGAGAATTGGCAGAAATATTCGTATCGAGCAGAAAGAGGCTGACTCTTCCGACGTTAACTTTCCAGATTTGCGCAACGAGCTGTCTTTGCGGGAAGGTCAGCTTGATAGTGAGGGGATTATCGCTTTTCTTCCTGACAAGCTGAGTGGGCATATTATAAAAATCGTTGTCCTCGTAACGTTCCTGCTGCCAGCCATCGGCGTTGAGATACTGCCTGAAATAACCCTTCTGGTACATCAGGCCTACGCCGACGAGCGGGATGTTGAGGTCGGAGGCGCTTTTGAGGTGGTCTCCGGCGAGGATGCCAAGGCCGCCTGAATAAATCGGCAGGGCTTCGTGGATTCCGAACTCAAGACTGAAATAAGCGATGACAGGTTTTTTCTCTTTGGTCCACGTGCCGTCAAACCAGCCGGGAGAAGTCAAATAATGATTTAATTTTTCTTCGGCCTGCTTGAGCTGATATATAAATCCCTGCATCGTCGCAAGGTCGTTGAACCTGCTTTGATTTACAGTGCCGAGCAGCTTGACAGGATTGTGGCCGCACTGTTCCCATTTTTCAGGGTCAATCTGGCGGAAAAGCTCGACAAATTCCGGATTCCACGACCAAAACATATTGTGAGCGATTGCCCTAAGGCCTTTGAGCGTCTCGGGCAGCGACGGCAGAACTGTAAAATTACGTATCTTTTGCATAAACTCCCTGTCTAAAAATCGTTGGTGTATTCAATCTTCGTAAAATCTCTGCATTCATTCACTTATTTAATCGTCATTTTCAGGGAAATGCTTAATTGGAAGGTTTAAATAAACAGGTTAGTTATAGGACGCAAGGGGGTAGGATTAAATGGGCATCTGTTGATTATGGGACGCAGACAGGATGAAAATCCGAAGCATCTTTTCAAAAGTACTATTACTCATTCAATCATTTGCTCATTTACCGCTTCACCGTTACCCATAACCCACACCGTAACGTTACCGTTACCGATACCTAAAACTAAAACGGAAATCTTCAATTTTAAATCAGTACTGTCCCATTAACTTGAGATTATTTTAATATAACTATTTTAACTATATGATGTTACAACAAAAAACAACTGTTATCGATTTGAACTGGCTGTTATCCTTTGGTGATATTTTACTGTCACTTATCAGGAGAAGTACAGTCAATGAACAACTATCGGACAGTTTTTTCGCAAATTCTCGATTTTATCCCAAAGCATCAATTCAGAACCTGCATCAATCGTTACTGCGGCAACTATCGAGTCAAATCTTTCTCATGCTTCGACCAATATCTGACAATGGCCTTCGCTCAACTAACATACCGAGAAAGCCTAAGAGATATCGAAATCTGCTTAAGAGCTTTGGACGAGAAACTCTATCGTTGTGGCTTCCGTGGGAAAGTTTCTCGGAACAATTTAGCAAACGCAAACGAGAAAAGAAACTGGCAAATATATCACGACTTTGCACAAGTTCTGATCGCCAAAGCAAGGCAACTCTATGCCAACGAAGACTTCGGCATTACATTAAAAAACACCGTCTATGCTTTGGACGCAACCGTGATAGATCTATGCCTGTCACTGTTTCCCTGGGCTCAACATCGCAGGTTCAAAAGTGCTGTAAAGCTCCACACGCTGATGGACTTGAAAGGCTCTATACCCACGTTTGTACGAATTACAAGCGGTGCTGTGCACGAAACCACAGTCTTTCGCAATATGCCTCTGGAGCCATTGGCCATATACGTTATGGACAAAGGCTACACAGACTTTGCAACATTATACAGTTTTTCAAAGAGCAACTGCTTCTTTGTCATCAGAGCAAAAAAGAACGCAGTTTATTAT
>JAHJUV010000072.1 GCA_018828825.1 Planctomycetota bacterium
GTTCAGAGATGCGGAATTTGACATAATGTTTGACAGCGGAATAAGTTACGAAGGCGACCTGCTCGATTTGAGTGTAAACGCAGGAGTTATTGCCAAAAGCGGCGCCTGGATTACTTACGGTGATATGAAACTGGGTCAGGGCAGGGAAAACGCCAGAAAATATCTCATCGAAAACAGCGAACTGACAAAGGAAATCGCCGACAAAACCCTCGTCGCCATTGGCGTAAAAGAAAAATAAGTTTTAATTGATGGTGGTTATCGAGTGTTAACAGCTGCCCAAATCCGAAGTTCATTTATAGATTTTTTCGTTAAGAAAGGTCACACCTTTGTGCCGAGCTGGCCGGTCGTGCCGATTGGCGACGAGACACTTCTGTTTACAAACGCCGGAATGAATCAATTCAAGGATGTTTTTCTCGACACCGGCAACAGGGAATACAAACGCGCAGCCAACAGCCAAAAGTGCATTCGCGCCGGCGGCAAGCACAACGACCTTGAAGACGTCGGAACAGATACATATCATCACACCTTTTTTGAGATGCTCGGCAACTGGTCATTCGGCGATTATTTCAAGGCTGAGGCAATCGAATGGGCCTGGCAGCTTTTGACAAATGTCTGGAAAATAGACCCCCAGCGGCTACATGTTACTTATTTTCAGGGTGATGAAAACGACGGTTTTTCGGCCGATACTGAAACGAGAGATTTATGGCGTCGATTCCTGCCCGACGAAAGAATTCACAAGGGCAATAAGAAAGATAATTTCTGGGAGATGGGCGATACAGGCCCCTGCGGTCCCTGCAGCGAAATCCATTACGACGGCACACCGGACAAATCCGGAGCGAAGTTCATAAATAAAGACAATTCGAATGTAATTGAAATCTGGAACCTTGTTTTCATCCAGTATAACCGTGACGCGAATAGCAAATTAACGCCTCTGCCGGCAAAGCACGTCGATACAGGTATGGGGCTGGAAAGAATTACTCGAGTCCTGCAGGGAAAACAATCCAATTACGATACGGATTTGTTCACGCCGCTCCTTAATGCGATAGGTATATTGTGCAATCAGGAATATACAGGCAGTATGGACAAAAAAACTGATATTGCTTTTCGTGTTATCGCCGACCATCTGCGGACGCTCGTATTTGCGATAACCGACGGCTGTATGCCGAGCAATGACGGCAGGGGATATGTCCTTCGCAGAATCTTAAGAAGGGCCGCCAGGTTCGGCCGAACGCTCGGTATGCACGAACCGTTTATTTACAGATTAGTCGATGTCGTTGTAAATTCGATGAGTAAAGCTTTTGAAGAGCTTAAGCAAAGAGCCGAGCTTGTTAAAACTGTTATAAAATCCGAAGAGGAAAGTTTTGGCAGGACGTTGGACAGGGGTATTGAGATATTCGCCGCCGCAGCCGAAAAGGCCAAAAGCACCGGCATCGTCAGCGGCGATGATGCATTCCAGCTTTACGACACCTTCGGCTTCCCGCTCGATTTAACCCAGCTTATGGCAAGGGAACAAAATCTTAAAGTTGATACGGCCGGCTTTGAAGAACTTATGGCCCAGCAGCGCCAGCGCACCAGAGCCGCTCAGAAAAGCAGCGGAGTTACTTCGATTTCTGCCGATACGAAACTGCCCGTCACGGACGATTCTGCAAAATATGATACGGACGAAATACACACAAAAATAATAGGCTTTATCGACCAGTCGGGCTTAAACAACAGCGGCGCCCTTGCAGCAGGCATTGAGGCTGCGGTTATATTTGAAAAGACCTGCTTTTACGCCGAGTCGGGCGGACAGGTCGGCGATAAGGGAATTATAAAATCTTCGTCCGGTGAATTTGCTGTCGAAAATACAGAAAAAATCGCGGACTGTGTCGTCCATAAGGGAAAACTCATAAAAGGCTCAATGGCCGTCGGCGACGATGTCGAAGCGATTGTGGACGAGTCTCGCAGGCAGAGCAGAAAAAATCATACTGCAACCCATCTTTTGCAATGGGCTCTTCAGAAGACCCTCGGTAGAACCGTTGCTCAGCAGGGCAGCCTGGTTTGTCCGGAGTATCTAAGGTTTGATTTCACCTCGCCCAGGGCACTCAGGCCGGAAGAAATTAAACAGGTTGAAAAACTTGTTAATGAAAAAATCCGACAGAATCTGCCGATAACTTCTGTAGTCCTGCCGATTCAAGAGGCGAAAAAACTTGGCGCAATGGCACTGTTTAACGAAAAATATGACGACACCGTAAGAGTCATCGCAGTTGGCTCGCCGGACGAAAAGAACCTCACCCAGGCATTTAGCAGGGAATTTTGTGGCGGAACGCATATTGACAACACCGGCAAAATCGCAGGACTCAAAATAATAAAAGAAGAGAGCATATCAGCTGGCGTTAGAAGGATAACCGCGCTTACCGGCGATGCGCTTCTGGATTATCTCGCCGCCCAAAGCAATATTAACGAACAACTTTGTCAAATCCTGAAGGTAAAAGCAGAAGAACTGCCGGCACGTTTGAATAAATTGATTGACGAAAATAAAAAACTTGCCAAACAGCTTAAATCCGCTCCCGCACAAACCGGCGGAACGAATTTCCTCGACAAGGCAAGGCAATTGCTCGCCGAAGCCGAGATAATCGGAACGAATGTTTTAGTAGTAAGCAAAATCGACCCGGTACCCATTGAACAAGTTCGCATCGCGATTGATATGATAAAGAAAAAATCCGCTTCTTTTGTGGTTGTTTTCGGTATGGCAGAGGGAAGCGATAAAGTTACATTGATTGCCGGCGTCAGCGACGACCTCGTGGAAAAAGGTTTAAAAGCCGGCGATTTAATCAAGGAAATTGCTCCGATAGTAGGCGGCGCCGGAGGCGGAAGACCGCAAATGGCTCAGGCAGGCGGAAAAGACCCCGCAAAACTCGACGATGCCCTCGCAAGAGCATCAGAAATCATCAAGGCGAAACTGAGGAAATAACTTATTCGGTTAGCCCCGCCAACACTTTGGCGGGGTTTGTTATTTTCCAATTCGTATCTTTACGCTTTTCGCGTGCCCGTCAAGCCCTTCAGCCTCGGCAAGACGAATTATATCTCCGGCATTTTTAGCAAGCATGTCCTTGCTATATTCAATTATGCTCGTCGACTTCACAAAATCGTTGCTCGATAGTGCACTAAAGAATCTTGCAGTTATGCCGGTGGGGAGAGTATGACTGGGGCCGGCAAAGTAATCTCCGGTAGCTACCGGTGTATAGTTGCCAATAAAGATTGCACCTGCGTTTTGAATCTTTTCAGCAATTTCTTGACTTTTTGCACCACATTGTATTTGAAGATGTTCAGTGGCAAAAAGATTAGCCAAATCTATCGCAGAATCTATATTTTCAAAAACAATTATATTTCCATCATTTATTAGAGATTCAATAAGTAGTTCTTTACCCGATAATTTATTTGCCTGTTTTTCAAGTTCAGCAAGCACACCTTCTGCTAATTTGTGTGAATCTGTGAAAAGGGTCGCACTTCCTGGATTATGTTCAACCTGACTTAACATATCCGCTGCAACCCAAACAGGATTGGCGCTATCATTAGCAATTACAAGAACCTCACTTGGGCCGGCGATTGAATCGATATCGACCAAACCAAAAACTTCCCGTTTGGCCATTTGTACCCATGCATTGCCGGGGCCGACAATCTTGTCAACTTTTTCTCTTTCCTTATATCCACGTGCCAATGCAGCGACGGCTTGAACGCCTCCGATGCGGTAAACTTCAGTAATATTTAGTTCGTGGCAGACAGCAAGAATTACAGGATGAATACTTCCGTTATAACGGGGCGGAGAAACAACCACAATTTCTTTGACCCCTGCGACCTGTGCCGGTACCGCGGTCATTATTACAGTCGAAGGCAGCGGCGCCGATGCACCGGGCACACAAATGCCAATTCTTTCTATCGGAGTATATTTTATACCTGTGCCGTTTGAGCAGATTTTATTCTTACCGATGAATATTTCTTTCTGATATTTTCTGACGTTCGAAATTGATTTTCTAATGGAGACCAAAAGGCTTTTGTCAATTTCAGAATGCGCTTTTTTTAAATCCTCGACGGAAACTCGAAATTGTTTAGGGGCTAATTTTACTTTGTCAAATTTTTCTGTATATTCTGCGACAGCAATATCTCCCCTTTTAGATATATCTTCTACAATAGCTTTTACTTTGTCTCTGTTTCCATCTTTATCTGAAAAGAAGGTTGACTCAATAGTAGAAGTACGGGAATTTTGCAGTTTTTTTATAAAATCGGGTTGTTTATAAGAAATCAAAATGTCTTTTAATTCTTTTTTCATTTTTTTCTCAGTGAAATCTGCGTAATCAGTGATTAAAATTATTTTGCGAAATTGCCGTTACTGAATACCCTTGTCGCCCGCTGCAGGAGCAGGTATCGTTTGCCCTGGTATCTTGTAACAATAGCGGAAATATTGAATCGCAATTGCATTGAAATCTGTTTTTGTTGGCCTGCCATATTTTCCAGTTCCGCGCATTCGAGCAGCGGCAGCTGAAGCAAATCTATATTCCTGCCCATCCCGTCGAACGCGAAATAAGTACCGTCTTTTGTTTGCCGCAGAAAACCCGTTCTGTCGGTCAGTATCCCATCGGCCTCAGTGCCAATCGGCTTTTTAAGCTCTGCCAAACTTATGACCCTTTTAGGCTTCAAAAGCAAAAGCACTTCATCCGGTATGATTTTGACTTCATTTGAATCATTAATATACGCAGTTGACTTGGGTTCTTCGGACTCTGTTACCGGCAGAAAATATGACATATAAACAAAATTCTTATTGCCGTACTTTGTAAGCTTGCCCCAGATGCGGTAAGAATTTTTTTCTTCTGAAAATGTGCTTGCGAATTTCTCGAGCATACTCGAAGGTAGAATGGCGACAGCGATTTTCGGGTCAAGTACGCCTTTGCCGTCCGTTATCGGCTCGAAGACCGTAAAAAACCACTTGCCGTTTTCCGTAGTTATTTTGCCGTCGATTCCGTCGAGTACAAATCCGTCACGTGCCGGAAGGGGATTTTGTGCAAGGCAGCTACACACCAGTAAAAGTATGAGTTGAATTGTAACAAGCTTTTTCATTTTGAAAGGCATTCCTTTAATATCTTCACTGCTTCTTCGGCGCCGCCTGCGAGCCTGACACACTCTCTGCTTGCGGCATCGTCGCCGGCCATTAGTTCCACCAAAGGCCTCCAGAAATCCTGCATAAGTATAATCGGTTTCGCCAAATTAATAAAGCCTTTGTTTGTCAGTTCCCAAATCTCGGCCAGCTCCAGCAGCGTCCCCGTCCCGCCGGGCAAAACCACGTAAGCGTTGCCGATTTCGATAAGTTTCGCTACCCTCTGGCTCAGGTTTTCGGTGGTTATCTCCTGCGTTATGAATTCGTTCGCCCCTTTCCTGCCGAATACCGAGCAGGTTACGCCGATACTCTTTCCGCCTGCCGATTTTGCTCCTTTTGCCGCCGCCAGCATCGTCCCGCCGTAGCCGCCGCTGGCGATTGTAAATCCCGCCTCGGCGCACAATTTACCCAGTTCATTTGCAAGTTTAAAAACCTTATCGCCGTCTTTGACTCTGCTTGTGCCGAAAATTGTTATGACTTTTCCACTCATTTATTTTGATCCCGCATAGTTAGGATTACGCCCACACATTACCCCAAGCCGCCCCGAAAATCAAATATTTCATTTCTTGTTTAGCCTCCGGACCTGTGCCGGGGGTCATTCTATTTCATCGGGGCCATTGAGATCGCAGCGAAGTTTACCCGCCTTTGGCGCGGTTTACCCGTCTCCGGCGGGCAATCTCTTAAAATTATCATTGAGATTGCCGCCCCCTAAGGGGTCGCAATGACCAAAAAACATTTTACTTCTTGAACATTTTCGGTATAATAACCAAATTGGCTTATTGCCTGATTTCAGCAGGCAGATACCAACAGGAACCAGAAGGTGAAGTAATGCAGAAATCGATAAAAATAGCCGGTGCCTGTCAGCACAACCTCAAGAACATAAGCGTCGAAATTCCGCGCGACAAGTTCGTCGTTATCACCGGCATCAGCGGCTCTGGCAAAAGCTCCCTCGCTTTCGATACAATTTATGCCGAGGGCCAGCGAAAATATGTCGAATCTTTAAGCGCATATGCCCGGCAGTTTCTCGAACAGATGCAAAAGCCCGAAGTCGAATACATCGAAGGCCTGCCGCCGACTATTGCAATTGAGCAGCGAAGCGCAGCCAGCAATCCGCGCTCGACCGTCGCCACGACAACCGAAATCTATGATTACTGCAGAGTCCTTTTCGCAAGGGCAGGCATACCTCACTGTTGGGTTTGCGGAAGGGAAATTTCCAGCCAATATTCAACACAAATCGTCGACAGCATAATGTCTCTGCCTGTGGATACGAAGGCCCAGATTTGCGCACCACTTGTCCGCGGCCAGAAAGGCGAGCACAAGGAAATATTCGTAAAAATCCAGAGAGAAGGTTTTGTCCGCGTCCGCATCGACGGCGCCGTCTGCGACATCAAGAATCTGCCCAAACTGGACAAAAACAAAAAACACGACATCGCCGCCGTTGTTGACAGGCTCATTATAAAAGATACCGTCAGAATTCGTCTTGCCGATTCCATCGAAGCGGCACTAAAGCTCGGCGAAAGCCTTGTCTTCGTTATGGTTCAGGAGCCGACCAACGACAAGCAGAACGGCGGCAACGGCCGGTGGCACGACCTTATATTTAGCGAAAAATTCGCCTGCGAGAAACATCCGCAAGCCTCTCTTGCCGAGCTTTCGCCCAGGCTCTTCAGTTTTAACAGTCCTTACGGCGCCTGCCAGAGCTGCGACGGCCTGGGCACAATACTCGAATTTGACGAAGACCTTATCGTTTCCGACAGGAATCTTTCCCTCGAAAACGGCGCAATTGATGCCTGGCGAAAAGGCGGTAAAAGAATGAACATCTTTTACAGCAGGATGATTCTTCGCTTCTGCAGGGATTTTGGTATCAGCAAAGCGATGCCTTTCGCCAAAATCCCCGCTGCTATAAGAAAAATCCTTATGCACGGCACAGCCGACGATGACGAGAAAAAATACGATATATATTTCGAAGGCGTTATCCCCAATCTCGACAAGCGTTGGAAAAACACCTCCAGCGAATATGTCAAGGCGAGACTGCACAGCTACCTTTCCGAACAACCCTGCAGAACCTGTCACGGCGCAAGGCTACGCAAAGAAGCCGTCGCTGTCACTATCGGCGGGGAAAACATAAACCAGATTGCACAGATGAGCGTCGAAGATGCCCAGAAATTTTTTGGTGAACTCAAATTAGATGGAGAAAAAGCGATTATCGCCGTCCAGCCCCTGAAGGAAATAAAGGCAAGACTCAAATTCCTTATCGATGTCGGCCTGGGCTATCTCACCCTCGACCGCAGAAGCGGAACTTTAAGCGGCGGCGAAGCCCAACGAATAAGGCTTGCCACACAGGTCGGCTCCGGCCTTGTCGGATGCTGTTATGTCCTCGACGAGCCTACCATTGGCCTGCACAGACGGGACAACGACAGGCTGCTCGGCATATTGAGAAAACTTACCAATATCGGAAATACCGTTCTCGTCGTCGAGCACGATGAAGATGTCATTAAAAGCGCAGACCATATAATCGATATCGGTCCTGCCGCAGGCAGGCACGGCGGAGAAGTTGTCGCGCAAGGTTCTCTGCAGGACATCTGCTCGGCCCAACGCTCGATTACAGGCGATTATCTTTCCGGCAGAAAAAAAATCGAACTGCCCGCCAGAAGACGCAAAGCCAGAATGAGCCACTGCATCGAAGTCAAAGGCGCCTCCGAGAATAATCTTAAGGATATCGACGTAAAATTTCCGCTTGGCGTCTTTACCTGCGTCACTGGCGTCTCAGGCTCCGGAAAAAGCACGCTTGTTACCGAAATTCTTCTAAAAGGGCTCTGGAGAAAGCTGTATTACACTGGCGCAAAGCCCGGCAAACATAAAAACATCCTCGGCACAAGCCAGGTCGACAAGGTCATTGAAATCAACCAGTCGCCTATCGGCAAAACTCCCCGCAGCAATCCCGTAACTTACACCGGCGTCTTCGACCTTATAAGACAGTTATTCGCGAAGACCCGCGAGGCCAGAATCAGAGGCTATACCGCCGGACGCTTCAGCTTCAACATAAAAGGCGGCAGATGCGAGCACTGCCAGGGTCAGGGCACCAAAAAAATAGAAATGCATTTTTTGCCCGATGTTTACGTCATCTGCCAGCAGTGTAAGGGCAGCAAATACAATCCCGAAACGCTTCAGGTTACATATAAGGGCAAATCTATTGCGGATGTCCTCGATATGAGAGTCGAGGACGCCCTGAAATTCTTCAGCAATTTCCCGAAAATCGTCCGCCTGCTCAAAACCTTAAACGATGTCGGCCTTGGCTATATGCAGCTCGGCCAGTCTTCGATCACTTTATCCGGCGGCGAAGCCCAAAGAGTCAAACTCTCCTCTGAACTCGGCAAAACCTCTACCGGCCATACTCTCTATCTTCTTGACGAGCCCACCACAGGTCTGCACTTTGCCGATATCCACAATTTGCTCAACGTCCTGCAGAGGCTCTGCGATTTGGGTAATACTGTCGTCGTAATTGAACATAACCTTGATGTTATCAAGCTGGCCGATTATATTATAGACCTCGGCCCGGAAGGTGGCCAGGCAGGCGGAAAAGTTATCGCCGCGGGCGCACCGGAAGAAATCCTGAAGGTAAAAAAGAGCCACACAGCCAAATATCTCGAGCGGTATCTTAACAACGGCGGAAAAAAGGATTGATAGTGAAGAACTTTACGACCCTTCAATGGAAAGGCGGCATCGACGGGTGCCTCGAACTGACCGACCAGCGAAAACTTCCCGCACAGTTTATCACGATACAATGCAAAACTCCTGACGAATTATTTGACGCTATAAAAACCCTTGCCGTCAGGGGCGCCCCGGCGATAGGCGTCGCCGAAGGTTTCGGCGTTTGTCTGGCCGCTCGGCAAATCAAATCCTCCAAACTCTCCGATGCGGTAAAACTTATCGAAGAAAAAGCCGATTACCTTTCAAAATCAAGACCTACCGCCGTCAATCTTTTCTGGGCCCTTGAAAGAATGAAAAAAACCGCATGCGGTTTTGCGGTTAAAAATCCGAACGCTGCGATAGATGATTTAAAACAACGCCTGCTGGCCGAGGCTCAGAAAATCTACGATGAAGATGTACAGATGTGTCACAATATCGGCATCAACGGCGAAAAATTCGTTCCCGCTGGCGGGGCGGTTCTGACCCACTGCAACGCGGGTGCTTTGGCGACCGCCGGCGACGGTACGGCTCTTGCCCCGGTATTTGAGGCGCAGAGAAAAGGTAAAAAATTCAAGGTCTATGTCGATGAAACAAGGCCGGTTTTACAGGGCGCAAGACTTACCGCATGGGAGCTTCACCAGGCAGGCATCGATGTTACGCTTATCTGTGACAATATGGCCGGTGTACTGATGAAAGAAGGCAAAGTAAACGCCGTCTTTGTCGGCGCTGACCGAATCGCCGCCAACGGTGATGCCGCAAACAAAATCGGAACCTACTCCCTCAGCATCCTTGCAAAAGAGCACAAAATACCCTTTTATGTCGCCGCTCCGTCGAGCACCTTTGATTTAAAATTAAAAGACGGCTCGCAAATCCCCATCGAACAAAGAGAGCCGCACGAAGTCCTGAATTTTATGAATATTAAGACTGCACCCGAGGGCGTAAAAGTGTATAATCCTGCTTTCGACGTAACCCCTGCAAAAAATATAACTGCAATAATCACGGAAAAAGGTATTGTTCAGTGTCCGACAGAAGAAAAAATCAAAAAAACGCTAAACTCCTGAAAGAAATTCCTTCTGTTCTGCCGCTGCTGCAGACAGAAGCAAGAGAAAAACGCGTCAATATTTTTCTATTCTGCCTGCTGCTTGCTTTCGGCGTCTATCAGGCCGTTATATATTGGGCCCATCAGCCCGTGCCGCATTTCGACTTCAACTGTTTTGCTCAGACAGGACGCCAAATTCTAAATTTCCAGCCGATAAGTAGTTATAAGCGGGTACCGCTCACCGGAATCCTCCAGGTATTGCTCGGCCGCATCACTGGCGGAACTCACCCAGAGCTCACCGGCGGCTGGCTCCTCAATTCAATCGTCCATTCGCTCACAATCGTAATGTTTTGGCTGGCAGGAAGAAAACTCATCGGCCGAGGCGCCGTCTGGTTTGCGATTATCGCTATAATAAATCCTTTCGGCCTCCAATTGCTCACCGAAGCCATCGCAGAAACGCCGCTCCTGTTTTTTATATGGATAACATTCTATCTCATATTCATAAGGTCAAAGTGGGCATATTTGTTTGCCTCGCTTGCGACGATGGTACGTTATGAATGTGCCGCTCTCATCCTCGGTGCTTTTGTCCTTGATATGATAGAGGGAAAAAACAAAAAAGAACGATGGTTGGCTTTCGGCTATTCCGCCCTCGCCTCGGTTCCGCTGGCCTTATGGATGCTCGGAACCGTACTCAGCAGCGACACTATGGGCGCCACGCACTACCTTAAAATATTCACAAAGGAATACACCTCCCAGTTTGCCGAGGGCGTCCAGAACAGAATCGGCGTTACGAAACACCTTAACATTTTATGGCAGGTCGGCTTCTATCCGCTCCTTACTCCTTCCCCACAGGCCGGAAAATCTCTCGTAACTGCGATTTACACTGTAAGCAAAATTGCTGTTGCTGCCTCTTTCCTCTTCGGCGCGGTCTATGGACTATACAGGCGCCAGTGGAAAATACTTGTCCTGCTCATTTTCCTTCTGCCGTATTTCTGGGTACATTCCAAGTATCCTTATCCCATTCACAGGTATCACGCAACCATCTTCGCGATAGTTATGCTGATTTGCATTTATGGCCTGTGCAGTTTCTGGAGCCTGATAAAGGACAGATTGCCCGCTCCGGCGATAATCCTCGCCCAGCTCGCCGCGACGATAACAGCGGTTATATGGATTCTTATCCTCGCCGGCTTCCTGCCGGAATTAACACCGATGAGCAGAGCCAGCGTCTCGCTGCCTTACGTTGCTATACTGGTTGTCTTTGTTGTCTTTATCGCCGAGTGCTTCATTTATAAAGTAATGCCCAAAGACTTTGTCGTTCTGACATTGATGATTTTGATGATTATTTCCAGTCAGTTTATTGTCGCAGGTGTCCTCGGCAACGGCCAGCGCGATATAGAATTTAAGTATCTCGTTGACTGGTATCGCCAGAACGCAAAGCCCGGCGAAAAACTTGTTACCACTGTCCCGATTATCCTGCAAATAATGGCGCCCCAGTTCAAAGATAACTTTATCCACACAAATACCTTTGATGCCAACAGCCCGACAGATTTTGTGAAGGAATGCTACCAAAGAAATATTACTTACGTCGCCTGGGACTCAAGGGAAGGCCTCGTCCCCACAGACCATTATTACAAATACTGGAAAATGGCAAATATCGCTCCTCTCGCCGTCGGCCGAGACATAGGTGCGTATCAGTTTATCACACAAATAAAGGTAAACCAGAGAAGATATATTAATCTCTACCGCCTGCGATACCCGCCCCAGAAAAATTAGGCCTGTTTAAAAATATCGAAATTTTTCAATTTGAGTTTCTGAAGAACAAACTGAAGCATCGTCCACAATGTCAGCAGACCGTATCTTGTACTGCGTGAAAAATTAATGCTCGATGCCTCTTTGAAGTATCTGCACGGCACCGGAGCGTCTGCGATTTTGAATCCGAAATATGCCGCCTGCGCAAGCATTTGCGAATCGAATACAAAATCATCTGAATTTTTGTGATATGGTATCTTCTCTAAAACCACCCGTTTGTAAACCCTGAATCCGCTGTGAAAATCAGCCAGGTTTTGCCCCAGTATAAGGTTCTCCGTGATAGTCAGCACTCTGTTTGCCAGGTATTTATACACCGGCATACCGGATTTTATCGTTTCTGCTCTTGTGCGTATTCTGCTGCCGAGCATAAAATCGCAAACCCCTGTCTTCAAGAACCCCAGAAAATATGGTATCAGCCTTCCATCGTACTGATAATCGGGATGCAGCATAATGACAATGTCAGCTCCTTGTTTCAGTGCCGCATCGTAGCAGGTCTTCTGGTTTGCTCCGTACCCCCCGTTTTTCTCACGTCTGATTACCGTCAGCCCCAGTTTTTCTGCAATCTCAACTGTATTGTCCCTGCTGCAATCGTCCACGAGGATAATATCTTTGCGGAACTGTTCTGGGATATCCCGAATCGTCGCCTCCACTGTCGCCGCGGCGTTGTACGCCGGCATAACTATTATGGTTTTGGGTGGATTATTGCTGTTTGTGTCCAAGGAAAAACCGTCCCCCTCATTTCATTGCGATAACTTCTTTAACTTCCGGCACACGCTGCTTAAGAAGTCTTTCGACCCCAATCTTCAGCGTCATAGCCGCGCTGGGACAGCCCTTGCAGGCGCCCTGCAAACGAACCTTCACTACATTGTCCTTGTCTATATCTACAAATTCTATATCGCCGCCGTCATTCTGCAGCATTGGACGGATACCATCGATAACCTCAGAAACCCTGTCTTTTAACGTCTTGTTCTGACCGCAGCCGCAATTTTCACACATTCTCACACTCCTTATAATAAGCCTGAAATATTCTTAAACACCCATTATAACAGCCTTTGCTCCCACCCGCCAGTTTATTATTACCCCCTCCGGGCCAATCATCTGTGCCACCTTTTTTTGGTATGCTCCCCGAAAACTGTACCAATTAGAGTGAGAGTATAATCGATAAGTTTGGTATATTATTAAACTAAATTTAGGAGATTATACTTAATGAAGAAGCGTTACAGTGTCCCGAAGATTGTGGTGGCTTGGCCACACCATAGGTGGAGAATTACCGGGAAATTATGAAATTGACAAATATGCCAATTCTGTAATATACTTACCTAACTATTTACTTCTTGGAATGAGAACTTAAAAGATGAATCAAAACAAATTTTGGAAGACAAGGTCTGAGAAATACAACAATCTCAAATGGGTAAATGATGATTCTTATATAAGAGCGTTTATTCGAGCAGGCGGTTTTAAAAAAACTGATTTAGTTCTGGATGTGGGGACGGGTACCGGTGTAATTGTGCATGCCATCTCGCCATTAGTAAAAGAAGTTATCGGTCTGGATGTTTCTCGGGATATGCTGGAGCACAGCAACTGGAAAGATAATAAATATTTTATCAGGAGAGACATTCGTGAATCGATATTTCATATCTCGAAGAGGATTTAACAGGACTGATGGAAAAATCTGGATTTGTCAAGATTAAGGCAGGGGCGGGAAGAAACAAACAATTTACGTGGAAGAAAACGGCTGAGGAAGTTATAAAGGTTTATAGGAAATTAGCGGGCGGCTATTAGTCTTTTTTTACAAGTCCCAGAAATTCGCCGATTCTTTCCGGCAAACTCTTTTTGCCTCTTTTAACTCGGAGGAATATTTTTCTGATATTTTTTCCCTGCTCATAACCTTCAATCAGTTTATCAAAAACATCTTTGCTGTGTTTTGTAGTCGCAAAATGCAGTATTTTTCCGCCCTTAAGATGAAAATCATTGTAAACTCCGGTATCCAAAATTTTTATTTTCAAGCCGTTCCACTGCTGGATTTTTTTATAGTCTTTCCAAACGAGCTGGTCGCTTAGAATGTCCGAGAGGGCTTTTTGGTCAGTGGTATTTTCGGTCATACACTCCTGTTCCCATCTATCCACCAGTTTTTCGGCAGGGCAGTTGAAAAACATTACGCCCGAGTAAATTACACCGTTATACATATCTTTTCTTGAGACTTTTTTTGGGTCAAGGGTTACCGCCACGTCAAAGCCGTCAAGTTCGACCTTTTCAGTGAACAGGCAATCCGCATCGACGAGAATCATCGGTTCATTAAATCTTTTAAAATAATCTCTCACGCAAAACGGCTTATGAGTGTTACGGCAGCTTGGCCGTCCATCGGGGGAAATATGGGCTGATTTTTTGTAATCGACCTTTTCATTCAGCTCTATGGGTATAATTACGGCGTCAAGCTGCTGCTTTTGCTGTTCTGTTAGCCCCAGGTCGTAGACTATTACCGGTTTGCCGTAGAATTTCCTTACGCTTTTCGCCAGTTCCTTCAGGCAGAAAAAGAATCCGGCATCACAGGCAGTTACTATGTTCACTTTGTTCTCCCAAGTCGAAGTTATTATTTTTCGACTGGATATTACTAAACTTATGTCATTTTGTAAACCAGGACATTCCACAGGCGAATTTGTTGGTATTTATAACGAAAGGAATTCTTTTCTAACCATAATTGAGTTAATATGCGTATTGGCATATTTTATATAACCTTTGGATTCAAGGAGATCACAAATCTCTGTCCGGTGGACCTGTGTTGAAAAATCCAAAGTTTCAACGCATATAACCTTAGGATAGTTGAGGCTATAATCTATTGATTTGAGAATCATTTCGTCGATGCCTTCTGCGTCGACTGATAAGAAATCAGGGAAAATGTTGTTCGAATATCTCTGTATAACATATCCTAATGTTTCAACCTTGATTTGTTTTATTTCTTTTATGCGATATCCCTGTTTTTCATAGCTTTTTGCCTCTTTTTCAGAGAAAGTATTGAGTGTGCGGTTGTTAATTACATAAAAATCAAGAACGCCTTGCTTATCAGCTATCCCGATATTCAAATTAATATCTTTTTTTCTGTATTTTTGAATTTTCCCAAACAAAAACGGGTCAGGTTCTATGTTGATGCCTCTTGAGCCGGAACCGTAAAATATCGCCGTATTACTGTATCTGAAGGGCAGATGAGCTCCAATATCGATATATGACGGTTTTTCAATGTTTAAATAATTTTTGAAAAGAAACTTTATGATTAAATCTTCGCCGCATTGTGAATATGAAGTATGCTTATGTGCAATCCAGGGAACGGTTTTACTTAAAAATCTATTAATCTTATGAATTAAACTCATTTATATCCTATTATAGCAAAGATTATTTTGTAAACCAGAACATTCCGCAGACAAATTTTATTGGTTTCAATATGTTTCTTACTAACCTTAATATAATTTTCACAAATGCAACTTTGAATGGCTTGTGTGTTTTTTCAAATTTAGCAAACCAGCGCGCCGTTTTCCATAGAACAAGAACCTTTAATACTTGCTTTTGGAAATAAGAAAATGAAGACTTGGCAATCAGGTCGAGATGATGCTGGATAAAGGGTCTGTATCGAAACAAACAGCCATCGGCGGGTTCAAATGGCTTATACTGATATTTTTCGGTGCCAACAATATTGGTTTGATATCCCGAATAATCTTTTATCAAAGAAATGCCATTACAGTTCATTAAAAGTTTTGAGATAAAGAAACAGTCAGAAAAATCAAATGCATCAGAATCCAGAAACCACAGGATATCGCATCTTCTATAAAGTCCGTATATTAGGTTTGGAGCAGGATTAAGAATGCTTTCTTTGTAGTTTCGGTATTTGGAATAATCCGGGGACAAATCGGGCAATTTGCCCTCAAGCACAAGCCCGGTAGCCCTATAACAGACTCGTATTTTGCACATTACCGAGCTACAGTTTTTGATATTCAAAAGGCACTTTTCAACAAAAAACGCATCCCACTCATCATCGTCCGCTATCCATGCAAAATATTTACCCACGGCTTTTTCAAGAACGAATTTAAAATTAAAAGCACCGCCTTCATTTTTATCCTGACGATAATATTTTACTCTGGGGTCTTTATCTGTAAATTTTTTGACAACATCCTGAGTATCCTTCCCCTGCGAACAATTGTCGGAGACAATTATCTCAAGATTTACATAAGACTGGTTTGTTACGCATTCAAGAGTGCGGCGAAGTCCCTCGGGTCTATTATATGTTGGTATTCCAACGGATACTAATGGCTGATTAGCAGAGGTATTCATATTTATTTAATCCTTTTTAGGTAACCATCCGGCGCAACTGTTATAAGGAGCTTATGTTCAATATCATTGTCAATAACGAAATTGTTATTATGTTTCAGGAATTCTTTGACAGCTGTTTTAGGGTTATTGCCCTTGTCCCACGGCCTGTCGAGGAATGAGTTTTCGGGCATATTTTCAATTATTGTGTCAAATACGTCGCAATAACTACCTACGGAAACAAGAGGAGCATAAAGCTCAAGTTCTTTTAATACATGTGAATGGGTATGATTTGAATCAAGGGAAATAAGGATCTTTTTGTAATTTTTCGACAAAGACTTCACTTGTTCAGCAATATCGCCGTCAATGGAGGAGCCTTGAATCATTGTTATGTAAGGGCATAAAGGATGCTTTTCAATTTCAATCCTATTATGTTCTCTTATATCGATATCAATTGCGATTACATGGCCCATTTCTATACAGCCGCATTTTTCAAGAAGGGCGATCATGGAAGCGCTGAAAATCACCGAACCACCGTGAGCAATACCTGTCTCAATGATCAAGTCCGGCTGAACATTCCAGATAATTTCCTGCATCGCGACAATATCCTGCGGATACTGGATGATTGGATGACCGAGCCATGAAAAATTATATGAATACTTCGGCAATGTTGATTCTCTCATAAAAGCTGCTGCAGCCTTAACAAGGTTATGGTTTTTTTTGTAGCTTCTAACGCGTTCGATACATTCCTTCTGGAATATTTCATTGGGTCTCATTGTTTGCCTCCGGTTATTAAGTCATTTACATATTTTTAAAATTGAATCCAGTTTGGTAGTATCTCCCCAAAATTCCATTGGCTCATAATCCGGATAGGGATAATAACCTAAATTTAATTTTATATCCAGTTTGTTTTCGCTGATATAATTTTCAAC
>JAHJUV010000073.1 GCA_018828825.1 Planctomycetota bacterium
TGATAATAGGTCTGGCAAATAAAGCGATTGAGGCCATTATCAAACCGGCGGCGATGGAAAAATAAATGCTCTGCCAGACCGCGGGCCCGATTCTGTTTCGCATTTTCGCGCCATCGTACTGCGAGACAAAGGTGCTTGCGTAAGTAACTGTGCCGAGGAAGAAACTGAAAGGCACAAAACTCAGTATCCCCCCCATCATCGCCGCACTCATCGCGTCGCGGTCGAGCCACATAAGAAAGACCCTGTCCACAAACATCTGCACCGTCATCGCCGAGGTGCTTAAAATCAGCGGAAACGCGATTTTGAGAACCTCAAAATACCCGCCCTCATTTATATTGATTTTTTCAGGATTTTCTTTCATTATGGCTCTATAATTTCAGGGTTGATTATGTTAATCTGAATTTTGCTTCTTTTCAAAACAATTATGCCTGTCTTGAGCGAAGTCGAAAGAATGGAAATTGATATATAAAAAATACTTTGTGTCTTGGTGTCTTTGTGGCTATATATATTATCAAAAAAATTTGGTATCTTTGTGGCTGAAAAAAAAGAAAAATTGAACATCCTGTTTCTGTGTACGGGCAACTCCTGCCGAAGCCAGATGGCCGAGGGCTGGGCGAAAAAGCTTAAAAGCGACTGCATAGAGGCTTTCAGCGCCGGCGTCTATCCGGTAGGCGTAAATTCACGCGCCGTAAAAATAATGGCCGAGGCCGGCGTCGATATCTCCGCACACCGCTCAAAACACGCCGACGACCTTTGCGGAATCGATTTTGATTATGTAATTACGCTCTGCGACAACGCAAAGGAACTCTGCCCCGTATATAACGGCAAAACAAAACTCATACACAAGCCTTTTTCCGACCCGTCTATTCTTATAGGTTCGGAAGAAGTGATAACCGATGCGTTTCGCAAGGTTCGCGACCAAATCAGAGATTTTGTTTTAACTTTGCCTGACGCTCTGGCACAGGAAAAGAACGGCGGAAAAAAATAATGAAACAAAGTGAAAAATCCAGACGTTTAGGGCTCGACAAGTTGGCATTTTTAATACTGTTTCTGCTCGGCCTGCTTTTGGCAAAGTTTATGATTTCTTTCAGGTCGGACTTTAAGCTTTCCGAGCCTGTAAAACTGAAAGGCACTGGGCTTGAAGTTTCCATCCCGGCAGGCGATAACTGGAAGCAGATTTCAAACGGCTTCAAATATGAAAAGAATGAATTCAGGTTTGCCTGTCTGATGCAGATAAGCAGAGATTCGGCTATCACGCTGCAATGGCGGTACTTTCTGCTGCCGGCGGAAAAACCTGCCCCTCAAAGATTGCAGGACAAGGCCCTTGCGGTACAGGGGATTGTTGAATTCACAGAGTCGAATAGATTCGGCGATTTAGAATTCGATTACGCTAAAATTGATTCCAATCAGATTACTCTTTTCTACGGCACAACTGCTTTGCCCGACGGAAGAATCCTTACGCTTGAGGTCGGACACAAAGGCCGGGGAGTCGAGCTTGCCGAGAAAATCTTCAAGGCACTGCTCGCCTCGGCAAAATATCAAAAGGACAATCCTCTCGCTAAAGGCGCTGAATTTTTGAAAAACTTTAAAAACTCCTATCCGGCCTCCCTGCCGCCCGACAGTTATCAGAATTACTACCGCATAAAAGATACCCGCGGCAGCACTATCGGCTTTATGGCAAACTCCGTCAAATGCCCGGAAAATCCAAATAAAAATTCATTGTTCTCCTCAGCGGAACTGTTGTTCTTAAATACCAGGCTTAATTCTTACGCTGAGATGCTGCTTTTTCACTCCGATATCTCTTTGACAAAATTCGACTGGTCTATAAAACAGAGCAATTTTCTGACCAATCGCGAACAGCCGATTTTCATACAGCTTGACAGCGACAGTTTTACCGTGAACAAACAGAGCAAGGCAGAGAGTTTCGCTTTTACCGATACGATGCTGCCGGAAACTTTTTTCGACATCGCTGTAGCAGCGTTTCTCAAAAGCAGCTTCGACACGGTGATGCTGGATTTCGTTCTTTCCGACGGCAGAATCGCCCCGGCAATTATCTCCAAAAGCAATATGCCGCCGGCATCGGTTCCGCTCGCCAAATTCGCCGCCAGCGTAGAACTGTTTGGCACAAACACAATATACCAGAAAAATTATTTCGACGGTGAGGGAAGAATGCTGCTGGCGGAAGTGCAGAGCAGCTTCTCGTATAAAATCGAACGCGTCGCAAAGGCCGACATTCTCGCCGATTTTCCGCAGTGGCTCGAAAAAATTCAGCAGATGGAACAATATAAACCTCAAAAAGCTCCCGGACAAAAACCCCCGGCTAATGACGAGCAGGAATTATAGCTTTATATAAAGGAATATAGTATGGCGGACATTATTTACGACAGCATTATCGTCGGAGCAGGCCCGGCCGGCCTGGCAGCGGCGATTTATAACGCAAGGGATAGACTGCAAACTTTGGTTCTGGAAAAATTCTATCCCGGCGGCCAGATTATGAACACCGACCGCATTGAAAACTATCCCGGCTTTGAAAGCATCTCCGGCGCCGATTTGATTGAGAAAATGAAAAAGCAGGCTGAAAATTTCGGCGCAGAATTCAAAACCGGCGCCGAGGCCAGTAATCTGCAAAGACTTAACGACGGCAATATAAAGCTCAACTGCGGTAAAGAAAGCTTTACCACCCGCTCCGTCATTCTCGCCTGCGGAAGCGATTACCGCAAATTAGGCGTTCCGGGTGAGACGGAATTTAGGAATGCCGGCGCAGGCGTCAGCTATTGCGGCACCTGCGACGCACCGTTTTTCAAGGGCAAAAAAGTCGTCGCCGTAGGAGGCGGAAATACCGCTGTCGAAGAAGCGCTGCACGTCGCCAAATTCGCCGCCGAACTGACTCTCGTCCACAGGCGGCAGGAACTCAGGGCGACAAAGGTACTCGTCGAAAAGCTTATGCAGAAAGCGAGCGCCCCAAACGGTAATATCAAATTGAAACTCGACGCGGTAGTTGTCGCAATCGAAGGTGATAAAAAGGTCGAAAAAGTACGCATAAAAAATGTAAAAACAAACAACGAGGAAACCCTGCCCTGCGACGGCGTCTTTATATTTGTCGGAACGGTGCCAAATACCGCATTTCTCAAAGGTTTCCTCGATTTGACCGATGCGGGCTTTATAAAATGCGATGTCGGTTTTCTGCGGACGAAAGTTCCCGGCGTTTTCGTAGCTGGCGACTGCAGAATCGCTGCCGCTATGCAGCTTGCGACCGCAGTGGGCGACGGCGTCAACGCCGCGATGATGACAAAACAATACATAAGAGACCCCGACTGGTGGAACAAACCAATTTCAGATGCCCTTATGCCCGGAGAATGGTAAAAGCGTGAATTGTTAACCGTGAAGCGTGAAGCAAAACACGAGATACGCTTCACGATTTATTTTATCTCTTCGACATCGGGATATATTCTTTCTTTGGCGAAACGTTCTTATACGCCGGCCTGATAATACGTCCGCCGCTAATGGTCTCTTCGATAATGTGAGCGCACCAGCCGGCGATTCTCGCCACGGCAAAAATCGGAGTATAAAGGTCGGTCGGAATTCCGAGCATCCTGTAAACAAAACCAGAGTAGAAATCCACATTCGGACAAACTTTCTTGTCGGACTTTTTGATTTTCTGGAAAACTTCCGGCGAAAGCCTTTCCACAAGCGTATAAAGGTTAAGCTCCCATTCAAGGTCTTTTTCTCTCGCAAGTTTTGCCGCCTGTTTTTTAATCAGCGCCGTTCTCGGGTCGGACAGCGTATAAACCGCGTGCCCCAAACCGTAAATCAGACCCGTACCATCGAACGCCTCTTTTTTGAGAATCTTCGCCAGATAATCAGCAATCTGGTTTTCACTTTCATAATTTTTGACGTTCCGCTTAATGTCGTCCATCATCGCGATAACCTGAATATTCGCTCCGCCGTGCCTGGAACCTTTCAGCGAGCCGATAGCAGCGGCAACTGCAGAATAAACATCCGTATCGGACGAAGTAACCACGTGCGAGGTAAAGGTCGAGTTATTTCCGCCGCCGTGCTCTGCGTGCAAGACCAGACACAAGTCCAAAAGATTGGCTTCCGTTTTAGTGAAACTCTTATCTGCGCGTATAAGCCTCAGGAAATTTTCAGCGGTAGAAAGCTTTTCGTCCGGCGTATGTATATAAAGACTGCGGCGGTCGTGGTAATGTCTCTTCGCCTGATAGCCGTAAGCGGCAAAGATAGGAAATCGCGCAATCAAACCCATGCACTGCCGCAGAATATTCCTCATCGAGCGGTCTTCAGGCGTCTTGTCATACGAATACAAAGCAAGTACGCTCCTTGCGAGCTTGTTCATAACATTACTGCTGGGCGATTTGAGAATCATATTCTCGGTAAAGCCTTCCGGCAGATTTCTCTTTTCGCCGAGCAGTTTACAGAATTTACCCAATTCTCTTTTCCTGGGCAACTCACCGAACAGCAGCAGATACGCAGTCTCTTCAAAGCCGTGCCTTTTTTCCTTCTGAAAACCGGCGACAAGGTCCTCGATTTCCATACCCCTGTATCTAAGTCTGCCTTCGATAGCCTCTTTTTCGCCTTCGTTGAGGATATAGCCGTGCACATCGCCGACCTCGGTCAGACCGGCCAATACGCCCGTGCCGTCAGCGTTGCGCAGCCCTCGCTTGACGATAAACTGTTCATAAAGATATGAGGGTATCTTATTGTTCTGCCTGGCAAGCATCGACAGCTCCGTCAAAAACGGGTCTTTCGGCGTCCTTTCGGGTACTATGCCTTCTATGTCCGGCTTTATAATATCTGCCATTTTCACACCTGCTAACTTAAAATTTTACCCCCACACCAATTTGCACTGTGATTTGACATTTTGAAAACCAGCCGAAATAACTTTTGACTGTTTCCTTAAACTTCACTGCCACTATGCAAATTGGTGTGGGGGTTAATATAACCGATAAGTTTTCTCTATACAAGAGGCTTTCTTGACCCCGCACCTGCTTTGTATTCCTGTTTAATAGAGCGTTTATATATGTTTTGCGGTCAGAATCGATTGGATGTTTGTTTATGACGAGAATATGAAGCAGGTGCGGGGTTGACTTATCACCTGTTTTCTGCGATACTGGTCGGCCTTAAGGCGACAGAGCAGGCAACCAAGTGAGCAGTTGAACAGATGAAAAAAACAGATAAATGAAGCAGGAAAGTAATGGCCGGAATGAATCCCGCACTTTCTAATATTCACAGAAGATGTCGGGAATCGGAAAAATATGCGGCTTTTGTATTGAAATATACTAACGATATAAAATTGAAATAAAAAGAAGGTGCGGGATGAAGGCAGCGGAAATGAAGAAGGGTCTGACGATCCTGTTCGACGGCAGGCTCTATATAATTATAGACTTCGAGCACGTAAAGTGCGGCAAAGGAGGGGCGATTTACCAGACCAAGCTCAAGAGTATCGCTGACGGCCTGATAAATAACGCCAGAATCAGGTCGGAGGAAAACATCGAGGAAGCTCACCTGGACAAGCGGAAATTCGAGTATCTTTATTCCGAGCCTAACGGCCATATTGTTATGGACCTTGAGACTTATGACCAGATAACGCTTGATGATGACGCTTTTGGCGACGGCAAAAAATATCTCAAGCCCAATACCGCTCTGGCCGTCAGCACATACCAGGGCAAGCTCGTTTCGATTGACTTGCCGAACTCTGTCGACCTTGCCGTGACCCAAACTCCGCCTGAGATAAAAGGCGCAACGGCCTCAGGCCAGAAAAAATCAGCAACGCTCGAAACCGGCGCCGTCGTCAATGTGCCGTCCTTTATAAAAATCGGCGAAGTCATCCGTGTCGATACCCGCACAGGCGAATACCTTACTCGGGCATAGAGCCTGATTTTGAAATTTTAAATTTTGAATTGTTCGATATGCCTCAGGGAAGAATTAGTCGGCTGCTCGTAAGGCTTTTCGGCTCACGAAACGAAAGGCTCATCAAGGGTTATATGCGCACCGCGACCGCGGCCGGAGCGTTTGAAGAACAAATCAAAACACTCGACGATGAATCCTTAAAAGCAAAAACAGTCGAATTCAAAGACCGCCTTGCCTCAAACAGAGCCGCGACAGTAATGGAGCGGGTTGACGAAATCCTGCCAGAGGCCTTTGCCGTTGTCCGTGAGGCCGCAAGAAGAAACGTCAATATGCGGCACTTCGACGTCCAGCTCGTCGGCGGAAATGTGCTCTACGACGGTAAAATCGCTGAGATGATGACTGGCGAAGGTAAAACTCTCGTCGCCACCCTTGCGGCGTATCTTGTCCACCTGACTGGCAAAAAGGTGCACGTCGTTACCGTCAATGATTACCTTGCAAAACGCGACGCCGAGTGGATGGGCCCGATTTACAAATCGCTCGGCCTGACCGTCGGCGCGATTCAGGCTGATATGGAAACGACTGGCGAAGACCGCAAGGCCCAATACGCCCGCGATATAACTTACGGCACGAATAACGAGTTCGGCTTCGATTATCTGCGCGACAATATGAAAGTCTCAGCCACCCAGCTCGCACAGGGACCGCTCGACTACGCCATTATCGACGAGGTAGATTCGATTCTTATCGACGAGGCTCGAACACCGCTGATTATTTCAGGCCCAGCCTTCGACGACACAAGCAGATATAAAAAAGCCGACGCCGTCGCCCAGCAGCTTATAAAAATGCATAGCGACTACAACCACATAAGCAAACAGCTTGACACCGCGCAAAAGACTCTCGCAAACGCCCAAGGCGAACTTTCAGAATCCAAAAAGGCAAAGGACAACAGCCGTATTGAAAAAGCCCAGTCTGTAATTGAAAAAACCATCTCGGAAATTGAAAGTCTCGAAACCCGCCTCGCATCGGCAAAACAGTTTTACGAAGTCGAATACGACCGCAAAGCCGTCCATCTCAACCACGACGGCCTCGGCGCCGCCCAGGACCTTGCCGGTGTCGGTTCTTTCTTCACCGGCTCCAATATGGAATGGCCGCATCTTTTGGAGCAGAGTCTCAAGGCATATATCGTCTTTGAAAAGGAAAAAGACTATTGTCTTATGGACGGCAAAGTTGTAATTGTAGATGAATTCACCGGCCGCCTTATGCACGGCAGGCAATGGTCCGACGGCCTGCACCAGGCTGTCGAAGCAAAAGAAGGCGTAACGGTAAAAGAGGAAACTCAGACGCTTGCGACGATTACGCTGCAGAATTTCTTCCGCCTGTACGAGAAAATCGCCGGTATGACCGGCACCGCCCTTACCGAAGCGGACGAATTTATGCAGATATACAAGCTCGAAGTAGTATCCATTCCGACTAATGAGCCCTGCATCCGCGATGATAAATATGATATGATTTACAAGAGCATCAGGGAAAAATTCAACGCCATCACAGAGGAAATTCACAATGTAAGCTCCGCCGGCAGACCGGTGCTTGTCGGCACAATCAGCGTCGAAAAGAGTGAGGCGATTTCAAACGCCCTGACCAAAACATACGGCATCGAGCACGAAGTCTTGAACGCCAAGCAGCACGCAAGGGAGGCTTTAATCGTTGAAAAGGCCGGCCAGCAGCACACCGACCGCGCCGGCAAAACCTGCGGCAATGTAACTATCGCCACGAATATGGCGGGCCGCGGCACGGATATCAAGCTCGGCCCAGGCGTCGCCGACATCGGCGGCCTGCATATAGTCGGCACCGAGCGCCACGAATCAAGGAGAATCGACAACCAGCTTAGAGGCCGAACAGGAAGACAGGGTGACGCAGGTTCAAGCCAGTTCTTTTTAAGCTTTGATGACGATTTATTGAAAATCTTTTCGCCTGAATGGACTGTTAAGGCGCTTTCCTGGGTCGGCTGGGAAGAAGGTATGCCCATTCAACATCGTCAAATTAGTAAAGGTGTCGAAAAGGCACAGAAAAAAGTCGAGCAGCGAAACTTCGAGGCCAGAAAGAGCCTTCTCGAATTTGACGAGGTAATGGATTACCAGAGAAAAACTTTTTATTCCCGCAGGAGACAGGTTATCGCAGGGATAGGCCTTAAAGAAACGATAACCGCGATGCTCGACTCGACTATCGACAAAACCTGCTCCGATATGCTCGCTGAAAAATATCGTTTCAGGTCTATAACCGAATGGACAAGGACAACTTTCGGCGTCGATATCAACCCGGCCAGAATTTCCAATTACAACGCCGAACAGATAGAAGAGCTGATAAAGAAAAACGCCAAAAACGAAGCTGCCAACAACATCTCCGTAGCATTAGGAGAATATCTCGAGGACTTCGAAGACAAAAACACCTGGAACATCGAATCGCTGGTAAAATGGGCGATGAGTTCATTTAGCGTGAACTTGTCGGGCAGTAAAATTCGCCAGATGACCGCCGAGGAAATTGAGCAGAACCTTATCGAAGCTTCCGCAGAACAGATAGACAAAAAAGACTGTTCGATACTGACGATGTTTCTTGATACTGATTTCGGAATCAAGACTTTTGTTAACTGGGCAGACAACAAATTCGGTATAAAACTCGATGCAAACCAGCTTAAGGATTTAAAGCACGAGCAGATTTATGAAAAACTGCTTGAAGAGGTACAAATCCTTTACGCTCGTCGGGAAACAGAATATCCGGTCGAGTTCGCGATGAGTATGACTTATCGAACAGACAGCATAAACGTCTATTCTTTTGAAAATCTCGCAGGCTGGGTAAATGACAGGTTCGGCGTACAAATCTCCGTCTCTCACCTGCAAAACAGCTCCCCCTCCGCCGTTCACAAAGAGCTTTTGAAAATTAGCGACGATTACCACACCAGCGGTCTCGAAAAGGAAATAGAGCATCAGATTGCTCGTATGACTACCGAAGAGCTTGTTGAATGGGTAAATAAACGATTTAAGGCCTCTCTTGTCTATGCAGACCTCGAAGACAAAGAAACTGTTAAACAAACACTGCTCCAGGCAGGTAAAGACTTTTTAAGAACTGAGCTGTCCGAGCTTGAAAAATACGTCCTTTTGCAGCTTTACGATACCGCCTGGAAGGACCATTTGTATGCTATGGACCATATGAAAGAAAGTATCTTTATGCGGGCCTACGCCGAAAAGGACCCAAAGATAGAATACAAGCAGGAAGGTTTTCGGATGTTCGGCGAAATGCTCGATTTGATTGAGGATAAGGTTACCGACACAATCTTTAAGGTTCGTCTCGAAGCCGGCACAAGGACAAGGAGCGTCTGGCAGGCAGGCCAGACAAAACACGAAGAGATTACTCAGTTCGAAATGGCCCAGCGCCAGCGTGCCGCCGCTCAGGCCCCGCAGGGCGAAGCAACTAAAGTCAAACAAATCAAACTCGAACAGCAGAAAATCGGAAGAAATGACCCCTGCCCCTGCGGAAGCGGCAAAAAATACAAAAAATGCTGCGGCAAAAACACTTAGGATATAGGGGTTAGTTTAGCCGTCGCCGTGCCGGCGACGCAGAAATTAAAGAAACTCAATTTCTTTTAACCCATTTATTACGAAATATATCCCTGACTTTATCTGTAAATCTTACCCCCATCTTTTGAGTTGAAGTCGAAAACTCTATCTTCTTCAAATCATCCGGCGTTTTTTCTCGTTTGAATAACGAAGAGATAAGCAATAGTAACGAAATGCCGAAATTTCTTGTTTTTTTCATCCCGCACCTTCCTTCGATTCGGTCTCCTTTAATCCTTTTATGATTCTATTGCGTTTTCGATTCTTTGAAAAGTACAAATAATATATTGAATCCCGCACCATTTTTCTATTCAATAGTTCTCTGGTGCGGGATGAATATTTGGAAGGTACGGGACTCATCTTACAACGGCCGTTTTTGTCGCGGCTAAAAGTTCCGCCCCCGTCAGGCTCTCAATCTGTCGCTGTTCGAATAACTGGTATCTTTCGAGAATTTCGGGTTTGTCGGCATAATATCTTTTTACCGCCTCGATTCCTCCTTCAGCGGCGCCTTGTGTTTTATAATCGATATCCAAAAGCCATCTGCCGAACTGGTCGTTGTATTCCGCGGGAAAAATAAGAACAGTCGCAAACTTCTCATCATTGTATTTGGCAAGATGAACCTTTGCCCGCCCAGGCGGAGCAGTTTTAACGGCACAGTCTGTCAGTCTTTTATAATCCCCGCGGGCAATAGTTTCATCTGATTCATAGAAGAACATCCCCGCCTCAAGCTCGAATATCCCGTTCGGCACGCCTTTAAGTTCCATTCTCCCGTCCAGATACGCCTTATAAATCCTGTAAACCTTCACATCCTTGAATTTTTCGCTTTCGACAAGCTCGGCAACCTCATCAGCGGTAAATCCGACGCCGCTATGGTCGCCAAAATCAACTACATAAAGGTCAACGTATTTATCCGGATTTTTTATTCCAGGCAGTTTCATAAATTAATCCACCTTTATAATGGATTTTATCTGCTTTTTAAGTTTGGGCAGTTCCTTTTTTACAATATCCCAGACTACGTCAATCAGGATACCGAAATAATGATGAACGATTATATTCCGCATACCTATAATCTCATCCCACGGTATTTGCGGATTATCGGCACGGAATGTTTTGGGGATACCCCTGGCCGCTTCTCCTATGATCTCAATATTCCTGACTATTGCATCTTGCGTTTTCTGGTCGGCCAGAAAACTCTTGTAGCTCATACCTTTCGCATAGCTGAAGATTCTTTCAATAGCATCAAGTATATCGAGCAACCGCAGCTCAGTATGTCGAGACATTTATATAATCCTTCTTGATCTGTTTTTTAAGCCTTCCTTGAACAGACGGCATAGTCAAAAGGTCTACGTCTCTGCCAAGTATATCTTCAAGCAATATCTTCAGGCTTAAATACCTTCTGTAAGTCGTCTTGTCAAATTTGACAACAATATCCACATCGCTGTTAGCCCTCATATCTCCTCTTGCAGCAGAGCCAAAAAGTCCAAGCTGTTTTACGCCGAGTTTTTTTATCTGCCTGCGGTGAGATTGCAATTTCCGCATAATCGGCTTGGTTCCAAAATCGTCTTGAACTCTTCCGGATTTATTTCTTCTCGTGTTATTCATATATTTCTTCGCCTTTTTTATAGTTTCATCCCGTACCTTCCTTCGATTCGGTCTTCTTTAATCCTTTTATGATTCTATTGCGTTTTCGATTCTTTGAAAAGTATAAATAATATATTGAATCCCGCACCATTTTTCTATTCAATAGTTCTCCGGTGCGGGATTCATTTAGCTAACCGATAATTTTGCGAACTTAAGTTTTCCTGCACGTACAACCATTCCATCCGTCGGTGTTATAGATTTATTCGCCTCTGTCACTTTCTCGCCGTCAATCGTTAGTCCACCCTGTGTGATAAGTCTTTTCGCCTCTCCGCCGCTTGCGACAAGACCGCACGCGGCAAGCAGCTTCGCCGCCGTTATGGGTTCGCCCGATATTTTAACTTCAGGCATTTCCTGCGGCATCTGTTTTTGTGCGAACACTTTCTCGAATTCCGCAGCGGCCAATTCCGCAGCAGTTTCATCGTAAAACTGCTTGATAATAGTCTTGCCCAAAAATACCTTCGCTTCTTTGGGGTGTGTTTTTTGCGGATTAACAAGCTCTTTTATCTTGTCTGATGGAATATCTGTAAGCAGCGTATAATAATTTTCCATCATCTCATCGCTTATACTCATTACTTTGCCGAACATATCTTTAGGCGAATCTGTCACGCCGATATAATTACCTTTCGATTTGCTCATCTTTTCTATACCGTCAAGCCCGACAAGTATCGGCATAGTAATAACAATCTGCGGCTTCTGGCCATAAGCCCGCTGAATATCCCTGCCGACGAGATTATTAAACGTCTGGTCTGTCCCGCCAAGTTCGACATCGCTTTTGACTACGACAGAATCGTATCCCTGCATCAGCGGATAAATAAACTCATGCGTGTAAACATCAATATCATTTTGCAGACGGGATTTGAAACTGTCTCTTTGAAGCATTTGTGCAATAGTTTTTTTGGCGGCAAGTTGTATAAGTTCCATTAGACTCATTTTTTCGAGCCACTCGCTATTATATCTAACTTCAAGTTTGTCTTTTGCGGTATCGAGCACCTTTCCTGCCTGTTCGAGATAAGTTTTAGCATTGATTTCAATTTGTTCGCCCGAGAGCATCGGCCTTGTGGTATTCTGTCCCGTCGGGTCGCCGATTCGAGCGGTATAGTCGCCTATAATCAGAACAGCCTTGTGCCCCATATCCTGAAACTGTCTCATCTTCCGCATAACGACGGTATGGCCGAGATGTATATCCGGCGCCGTCGGGTCCATACCGAGCTTGATGCGAAGCCGGCGTTTTTCCTTTGCCGCGGCGCCAAGACGCTGCGCCAGTTCATTTTCGTTAAAAATCTCAACCGTGCCTCGTTTGAGCTGTTCAATTTGCGCTTTTATATCCGCCATAAATGCCCTTTATGCTGTAAAATTTGAGGGTAGCTCTAACAATTGCTTTTGACCCGCCGCCCCGACTCGCGTCGGGAGACGCGGGGGCTGGGCGGCAAGTAGAAGATTTTTGCTCGCCGGCAAGGAAGTCAAATCAGCTTTATCAATAGATAAAGCGGCTTTTGTCTGACGCAGACCGGCGACAAAAAGATTCGCTCTGCCGCCAAAATGAATTTTTAGAGGTATCCTTTAGATGTGATTTTATACTAAAAACCGTTTTGAATCAATACCGTTTTCTCCCGTTAGAGACAAAGTGTTTCCCTCTCTTGTTTCGCCCACTTTCGCCCCTGTGCTTTCTGCGAAAGCAGAAACTGGGGCAAGTCGAGGCAGCAGATAAGAAACAGAGGGGATGGCTGGCAAGGGCGGTCTGTCTCTAACGGGATTTATTGGGGTGATTTAGCCGCGTTTCAGCTTACATTTCGATGCAGGAGCCCTGCTCGTCCTGAACCTGTTTGTAAAATTCACACGCGCTGCACTTCAATATCTTCTCCGCTTTGTTGTTTTTTGTAGAAATATCACAGGGTGTTCCCGCGATTTTCCAGCAGTATCTTCCGCCATTGATACCCCCGTTTTTGCCGTTATGTTCTTTACTCACCGCGGCCGGACAAACGCTGAATTCCCCAATTTCCGTCCCGTCTGGCTGTCTTCCGCACTTGTGAAATTCCCAGCAGTTAATCTTCATTCGTCACCAGATTCATTAGTTGAAAGTTGAAATTTAGGCTAAACTTAGTATCTATTAAATATCTTCGGCTAAAAAGCCGCTAAAGCATTAATTTTAATACCGCTTTCTCAGGTCAGCCTGTCCGTCAACGGCGCAAAAAAAATCCCGCATTCTTGTCCCCCCGCGCTTTCTTGCGAAAGCAAGAGCGGGGGGGAAAAGGCAAAAGGGAACTTAAATATATAATGCCGTTCAATTTGCCAGATTATCCCCTTATTAATATCTATTATACCATAAAAAACCCGTTTTCCCCAGTTATTTCGCGCAAACAGCCCCTTTAAACCGAATAAACAATCGCTATATACCGTCACAAAATATTTTATAGGACTTGATAGAAAAAAATTCAGGTCGGCATTTTTCGAGATATTTTGTAATAATGACGATTTAAATAATACCGCAGGGCTTTTCTGTCGATACTGAAAACAGCCTGGGTTAGCAAAAAAGAGAAATATTATGCAAAAAGCGATATCTGTTCTTGTTATTGACGACGACGCAACGATAAGGATGTTGCTCAAAACCTCTATGACCAAAAAAGGGTTCAAGGTCGTTTGTGCCTCCAACGGCCACGATGGTCTTGATATCGCCAAATCCGAGGAGGTTGATGTCATACTGCTGGACTGGATGATGCCTGAAATGGACGGTATGGAAGTCCTGACAGAGCTTAAACGCGACAGCAATACTATGTACATACCTGTATTTATGCTGACCTCGAAGGAAGACGCCAGGGATATTGACCTTGCCACCAACAAAGGCGCCGTCGATTACATCGTTAAGCCTTTCAATGCTTTTCTGGTTCCGGAAATGGTACAAAAGCATCTCGAAAAGATCCATCACGGCTCAGCCGGCCGTAAGGGCAGCTTTTTCGGCAAACTTTTCTCTCGTCATTAAGCCTATATTCCCCCCTATTTACCTTCAAGCCAATTGCCTGTAAACACCCGGAGATCCAAAATATTAATGAGGTTGTCGTTAGGCTCAGATATATCACAAGGTAAACACCAGTTACCATCGCCAACCACACTCAGCCATGCGTTAGCCAAAATGTTAAAGTCAAAAAAGTCAATGTCACAATCAGGCTCAAAATCACCGATGATAACTTGGCCCTGATATTGACCAATAACTGAAACATCATCAACATTCCAGCCAGAAAACGATTTATTCGTGTTTGTAGGCCCCATGCCCTAGCGGACATAAACAGTTGGTTGATTCGCTGCATAAGCGGAAATATCAAACTCCTGCCTTTGCCAGCTTGAATCCGTCACCGCTGAACTGTTTATCCACAATTGACTCCAATTGCTGCCATCATTTGAAATTTCGACTGGCGCTTGGTCGTTATTGGCGTTGTCAACATTGAGCCAGCGATAAAAAACAAGCTTCACAATATCAGTATCACTGCAGTCAATAGCTGGGGTTGTTACCCATTCTGTTGAATCCATCTTATTTGCATAATTGCCGGATAAATTATAGCCGATAACATTTTGTCCGGTAAACCCTGAAACGGGATCCGGGTAACTAAAAGGACTACCTCCGCCTCCAGTTGGCTGGCCCCACTGCCACTCGCTACCATCCGGAGTCCAGCCCGGATCAGTATCCATATTGGCTGAGTAGAGAACAGCTTCAAAAGCAACCGTTACAGCAGCTTCATTTGAATCTCCACCGTTCGGCTCTGTACCGCCATCATTGGCTTTGAAATTAAAATTCACAGGTAACAGACATCCTGGCTTCGGTGTGTAAATAACTTCATTACCAAAATTAGCAAGTGTATAAGGTGCAGAATTTATATTCGCCGCACACGGGTCTATAAGCGAGCCATGATTAGGTAATTTTGTAATAAGATATGATAGTTGGTTTGGTGGATTTGGAAGTCCATCATCGCTTGCGTCAAGCGTTATAACAACTGCTGTATCCGGCACCGTCAACGCTATAACATCAAACACAATAGGAGGAGCTTCTGTAAGTTGAATCGAATCAATCGCGTTTTGTAAATTTACCCTCGGCGTTACAATTGACGATTTGGAATCGATTATATTATCTCCCGTATTCACAAGGGCATCTTTTACTTCCTGAGGCATCAGGTAGCTCCCTGTAAGTATTTTCGCAGCAGATTGCAAACACGCCGCGGCACCGGCAGCATATGGACATGCTGCACTGGTTCCTCCGAAATCAGGCGTATAATCACCGGTCTCATAGCCGCTTGAGCCTGAAATATCGGTTGTATAGGCATCGTGCGCAGGCGCAAGCAATTTCAGAAATGTTGCGGAGTTGGAGTAGCAGCTAACCTTATCCGCAACTGAGCCATCCCAGCAGGCCCAAGGAGGTGAGCATTGAGGCTCAGGTTCCGCTACGCAGGATTCCTGCTCAACACAAAATCCTATGGTGCCTAAGCTGGCATCATAAACCGATCCAACGCTGATGACAGCGGAAAAAGCAGCAGGCGCTGCCAGCGATTCGCAATAACCTTCATTGCCTGAGGCCGCAAAAACTGTAATGCCTGCAGCTACCAAACGTCCTGCCGCTGAGGCGTAGGAAGGCCTATCGTTTTCGGCTTCGGTTACGCTGAAATATCTTCCGCCTCCAAAGCTGTGACTTACAATCAATATAGGATTATCAAGGTCATCGTATTGATGTTCAATACACCAGTCCCATGCCTGTATTACATCGGTATCATACGCCGAGCCGCCGCTGCCAAACGATATTTTCATTGCATAAATTTTCGCGTTATGCGCAACACCTCCGATATAGTCGCCAACTGTACCCAAATCTCCTGCGGCTATGCCTGCACAGGCAGTTCCGTGTGCTTCGCCGTTTGGGATAGGGTCAGAATCATTATCGCCGGTATCATATCCGCCTATAACTTTGCTGTTAGGAAACCCGCCGTTACCCAGCCTTGGATGAGTGTAATCAACACCCGTATCTGAAATTGCAATAGCAACGCTTTGCCCATTATAAGTCGAACGAGGCGTCATCGCATTAATTAAGCCAATACCCTGAGCCAACATCTTATGCTCAAGTCTTGATAGCTCAACCGATTTTACCAGAGGGTGTGTGAGTAGCTTGTCAAGCCCCTGCAGTGTAACTTCGCCAGCGAAACACTCAAAGTTGCTATAGCGATGACTCAGAATAAATTCATTAGCTGACAATTCCGATAATACATTTGATTGCCTGCCGGCAATTTCCGCTCTAACCTGGTCTTTAAACTGTTTGTCTTTAAAAGATTTAATACTCTTTAGATGCTGCGGCAACTCTATACCGATGATTACTTTGACTTTTTGCTGTCCACTTTCAAAAGCTGCTAAAATCTCTTCTTCATTGGAAAGCTTTTTAACCTCTGCTTGTACTTCATCCGGCAACAAGGTGATAAAAAGAAAAATAATTACGAACAGGTATCTTGTTAGATATTGTAGAGCGGAAATCTTTGGCTGCTCTCTGATCACCATCTGCTCTTCTTGGCCCCTTTTTTAAACTTTACTTAATTAGGATTTCCCATTTATATCTGCTCAGCTATCCCGATGTATCGGGACTAAGTCTCATTTCCAATAGTATATCAAATCTAACTTGAAATTTCCAGCTTTTTTACAGGCTTGTGTGTTTACCAAGCAAATGCAAAAAATCTAATACTTAAGGATACCTCTAAAAATACACCTTGTCATTGCGAGCGCAGCGAAGCAATCTCATTTTTGAAGCAATAATGAAGATTGCTTCGTCGTTGCACTCCTCGCAATGACATTTTTAGAGGCTCCCTTAATCTTCCATAGAGGTTCGATAAAAAAGCCGATTGCAAACCGCTATCGGCTTTTTTTGTAAAAAATCTTAACAAATCCAATTTTTCTCTTGCATATATAGCACTCTCGTGATATAATCATTTAAGAATTGGGGTGGAGAGAACATTGCACATAGGCTTTTAATCTTCTGATGAACAGAGTAGTTTTTTTGTATTCTGTCTCGATTCGTCGGGGTTGATTTTCAGCCTTATTGGAGGGGGTTTTCACAAGAGAAGTTGTTTTTCGGCAGAGATTCTGCGCGCGTTTTTAAAGCGATAACAATAAGACTCTTTTAAGAAGTGAGGTGCAATATGACAAAAAGATTTTTAGTCTTTTTTGCTGCGATTCTTTCCGTATCAGCCCTACAGGTCTCTGCCTTCACAATTCCACAAACGAAGTATTTCAGCGGCACACCCAGTATGAGCGGGTCTTTGACCTTTAATCGGTTTGATAACTACGGCGGGACCCTGGTTTTACAATCCATCGATATTTCACTTACCTTACAGGCAAGCGGCGGATATTTTATACTCGACAATGACAATACCAGCCCCGTATCCGGCACATTCGAATTTGGTGCAAATGCCACCATAATAGGTGCTACTGATGTAATCCTGAAAGATTCTTCTTCACAGGACATTCCTGCTCAGGCAGCAGCATATCACAGCGGGGTTTTTAATTTGGCGGCTGATGTCGACGATGACACCGGAGACTATGACCCAACCGGTCCTGATGGAATGTTCTACAACGGCGGAATCGAAAACAGCACTACATCCGGTTCTATAGGAAACGCCTTTTGGAGCGGTTTTACAGGATCAGGCACAGGCACATACAATATAAACTTCTCTGTAACCCAGAGAGCCTCCTGCAGCGGTCCTGACTATATTGAGAATCAATCCAGCCCTCCTCCGAGCACATTTGGCTTTGTAACCGTTCTTTACACCTATGAACCCGTTCCTGAGCCGGCAACAATTGCCCTGCTGACAGTTGGCGCTCTTGCCCTTTTGAAGAAGAGAAAACACAGCAAATTTATCCGCCATAGCGCCTAACATCCTATAATTAATTTTGCGGTAAAAACTTTTTAAAAAAGTATTTGTTTTTTTGTTGACAAACACTATTGTCTCTGATATAATTCGCATCATAATAGGGGTTGGAGAAAACATATTAGGCAGGAGTAGAAAACGCGTACTGGAAACAGTTGGTTTTCGCGCGTTTTTCTGCATTTAACCACTGATTAGGAGAAAACACTAAAGCTTTGTGCGCATACTTTGTGCGCTTTTCGAGCTTTGTGCTGTTTGAAAACCTGATTACCAAATTTTATCTGATTCGATTATGCGGTCTATAACAGTTTTGGTTTGCGCGCGTTTTTAAAGCGTTAAAAATAACCTTATTATTAGAAAGTGAGGCAAGAAATGATAAGGAAAATTTTACCTGTCTTTGTCGTGGCGCTTGTAATAGCGGGTTCGACGACTCAGGCGGGAACTATAAAGTCGATAACCGCGACGACTGTTGGTACGGCGTTTTCAATCGATACCGGCCTCCTGACCATGAACGGTCATACCGGAATCGATGTCCAAGACACGTCAGATATCATAACTACTGAAACCGGCGGCTACTTCAGCCTTAGCACACATCTGGAAAGCCACGCATCATTACCTGGGGGCATAGCCAGCGGGAATTTTATCGGCGGGACATTCGAATATTTGGACTTCAGCAACAACCCTATGCTGACGGGCACTATCGTGTCTTTTAATCTGGTTGAGGTTTTCGATGGTTTCGGAATCTTCGCAGGCAAAGGTTCTTTCAATGTTAATCCTGGCGGAATGCTGAATGCGAGTTTTGGTGCGACGACCGGCAGTATGGTTGATATTTCTTTTTCTGTTAGCCCAAATACCATCAGCGACTTCGATACCGGTTTTACCGCCAGTTCAACTATGACAATCTTGCCGATTCCTGAGCCGACGACAATCGGACTTCTCAGTCTTGGCGCCTTAAGTCTGCTTCGAAGAAAAAGTGTTAATAAATAATATTAACAAATAGTGAAAGGAAAGAAGTTATGAAAAAGTTAATTACAATTTGTTTAGTATGTGCAAGCGTACTGCTGACTGTCGGTAATGTTCTGGCCGCAGACCTCTATTGTCCTGAATGGGCAGACGGCCCCAACACCACCTGTCAAGCCTGGGAATTTGACACAGATAACCCGGGCCCAATGGCTCCTGACTGGGGCGATTTCCTTCCAGATACCGGACTAATCGTAACACCGGGTGAAGGTATGGGATGGCTTGAAGAAGACAGTCCATACTTTTATGGGTACGATTACGATCCGGATCTGGAGTATCCGGAAGAAATTTGGATCGGCTATGGCGTCTGGGAGCTTTCAGGCGCTATCGATGTACTCGTGGATAACTTCGATGAGCCAAACCCTGAAAAACGAATCTGGATCCAGCTTACATGGAGACCGCAGGATGTAGAAGGCGGAATTCCTACTATTTATTTGGAAGACCCGGAAGGCGGACAAATCGGCCCTGTTACTGACCCCATTAATGAAATCCTGCTCGGCCCTGATTGGATTCACAGCGCCTACGAAATCGTGCTCGATTGGAACCCTCCGTATGAACTTATCCACATTGAGGGAAATATCAACGTCGATGAGCTTGTTATCGACACCTGGTGCGTTCCCGAACCGGCAACAATTTGCCTGCTCGCAATAGGGTCTTTAGCACTGATAAGAAAGAAAAGATAAAAAACAATAAAGCGTTAGCATTTTTCGCTTAACCGCTCTATTTAAAAGACGTTATAATAACTTTGCCGTATAGTTCGGCCAAGCCGCACCCTTAATAGGTGCGGCTTTTTTGTTTAACTTAGGCAAAATCGGATAAAAGCTTCACCCCCACGCTTTCTTGCGAAAGCAAGAGTGGGGGTAAATCTTCTGGATTTTAGGATGATTACACAATAAAATTCAGCTTCGTTATGAATATCATCTATAAAAATAAAAAGCTCGAACGGCTGCTGATACTTACAAACCTTGCCGTAACTACCCTCGTTATAGCAACGGCTTTATTGCAGCTGGGTTTTTACAGACAGATACTTCCTGACACTCAGATATATCTAATACTCATTGCCGCTACGTTTTTTTTCATAGTTGAAAAAGTCATAAGGTTTTTCAACGCCCGCTCCAAAAAGGACTACCTTATTTTCTGCTGGTTCGAGTTCATCTTTATCATCCTGCTCGTGGTGCTTTACTATTCGGCGGGCACTTTATGGGCGCTTGGCGTTTATCTGCTCTTGCAGGTTATCACAAAAGTATGCAGGACTATGGTTAACCTTGCCGCCTCAGGCAAGAGCCCTGCTCTAACTTTCGTCGGTTCTTTCATAGTTATCATCCTCACCGGCTCAATTCTCCTGATGCTGCCAAGAAGCTATAAAACCGAGCCAATAAACTTTGTGGATGCCCTGTTCACCGCAACAAGTGCAACCTGCGTAACAGGCCTCACTGTAAAAGATATTGGAACGGATTTCTCTGTTGTCGGCCAGACTGTAATACTCGTACTTATTCAACTCGGAGGTTTGGGCATTGTAATTTTCGGCGCTGTTTTCAGTCTGCTTTTCGGCCAGGCCCTTAATGTCAGACAATCAGTCGCAATGCAGGACCTCTTAAGCGCCCAGACCGTCAGCAAAATAACGCACATTATCGCATTTATATTCATAACAGTCGTTGTAATGGAAGGCTTAGGCGCTTTAATTCTATATAATATGTGGGACACCTACGCCACGCTGCCCGGAAACATCCACAGCAAATGGTTCTGCTCGATATTTCATTCTATCAGCGCATTTTGCAACGCGGGACTCGGCCTATTTTCCGACAGCTTTATGGGCTTTAAAACAGATTGGCGTATTTATTTTATCATTTGCCCGATGATAATCATCGGCGGACTCGGATTCGGAGTGCTTTTCAATCTCGCAACCGTTCTGGTCGATAAAATCAGGTTCCTTTTAAACAGATTCCGCCCTTATGAAAAACGCCATTTAAAAACTCCTGTCAGGGTTCATCTCCAGACGAAAATAGTTTTGACGGTAAGCCTGATACTCATTCTCGCCGGCACAGCCGGACTGCTCATAATCCAGAACAACACCGGCAATCACAAAATAGGACTCAGCGATGCGTTCTTCCAGTCCGTCACCGCCAGAACAGCAGGTTTTAACACCATTGAAACTAAAGCACTTTCCATACCTGCAAAAATGGTTTTAATGATACTTATGTTCATCGGCGGCTCCCCCGCTTCGACGGCAGGCGGCATCAAAACCGTTACCTTCGCTGTAATCTTTATGGCCGCTTACGCTACCGTACGAAAAAGAAGCGAAGTAGAAATATTCAAGCGTTCTGTGCCTTTGGTAATGGTTGGAAAGGCTCTTACCGTTATATTGCTTTTCGCGGTCTTGTTTTTTACTTCCGCATTTCTGCTGACGATAACCGAAAGGCACAGCAATTTTGACACTTCCGCCATACTCTTCGAAACCGTATCCGCGATTGGAACTGTCGGACTAAGCTGCAGTATTACATCGTCTTTGACAACCGCGGGAAAATTAATTATCATTATTACTATGCTGATTGGCCGGCTCGGAGCGCTTACATTGCTTGCCGCCTTGACTTTCAATATAACTCCGGCTCGCTATAATTATCCGGCGGAATCGCTGGTGGTAGGATAAGAATTGAATGTTTTATTTACACTGTTAAAATATAGAAATTGAGGTACTTTTGATGATGAATTTCTGGCACGATATCATTCCGCTCGTCTGGCTGTCGGCTATCGCGATTATTGCGGGGCTTATTGGACATTTCGTTGTATTCAGATTACTTATGAAGATTGCGCTTCGAACCAGAACCAAATTCGACGAGTCCTTTATCAAGCACTGTTTTACCCCTTCGCTTTGGGCAATTATTTTATTGATATATCGCTGGTTTTTGCCGTTAACGGCACCTGAAAATTATATCGAAGCAGTTACCCGTTTTCTGAGTATTGTTTTCGTCATCATAATTTCATGGCTGCTTATAAAACTTACTTACATCCTTGACGATTATGTTTTCGATAAATTCGCCATAGATACGAAGGACAACTTAAAGGCCCGTAAAATCCGTACTCAGCTCGGCGTACTCAAAAGAATCGTTATAGTTATTGTACTGATTGTGGCAATTGGATCTATGCTGATGTCTTTCGAAAAGGTTCGGCAGCTCGGCGGCGCAATTTTGGCTTCAGCCGGAATAATCGGTATCGTGGTCGGAATTGCCGCACAAAAAACCATCGGCACTTTCATTGCGGGTCTTCAAATAGCGTTTAGTCAGCCGATTCGCATCGACGATGTGGTAATTGTCGAAAACGAATGGGGCAGAATTGAAGAAATAACTTTGACCTATGTTGTCATTAAAATATGGGACTTGAGGCGGTTGGTTGTCCCTATAACTTATTTCATTGAAAAACCCTTCCAAAACTGGACCCGCGTTACTTCTGACATCCTCGGAACCGTCTTTATATATGTGGATTATACCGTACCTATAGAAGAAATCAGGAAGCAGCTCCATACCATTCTTCAGAGTTCAAAACTTTGGGACGGCAAGGTCAGCGTTCTTCAGGTAACAAACACCACAGAAAAAACTATTGAGCTTAGAGCTTTGATGAGCGCAGAGGATGCATCAACAGCCTGGGGTCTTCGATGTTATGTACGGGAAAAACTTATCGAATTTATCAGGTCCAATTATCCCGAAAGTCTTCCGAGATTTCGCGCTTCTGTTGAAAAAACCGAAAACCAATAAATAATTTGAAAAAAGGATTGATATGAAAAAGTTTGCTGTAATAGGTCTTGGCCGATTCGGTCAGAAGCTCGCCACTGCCCTTACGATGAGTGAGGCTGAAGTAATTGCAATCGACCAGAACCGTGAAATAATCGACCAGATTCGCGACGAGGTAACTCATGCCGTCCGCATCGACAGTACGGATGAAGAGGCCCTGCGGGCACAGGGTGTCGACAAGGTCGATGTCGCAATTGTCGGTATAGGTCAGGGAGGCCGAAGTTTCGAATCTTCGATACTAACCGTCGTCAACTTAAAGTCCCTTGGTGTACCGCTGGTTTATGCACGGGCCGAAAGCATTACCCAGGGTCAGGTCCTGGCAAAAATCGGGGCCACCGAAGTAATTTATCCTGAAATCGAATCCGCACAGAAATGGGCATACAGGCTAATCGCGCCGCAAATAACGGAAAAGATAGATTTCGCGCCCGGCTATTCCATCGCCAGTATAATCGCACCGGCAAGCTTCCACGAAAAAACCGTGCTCGACCTGCAGCTTCGCCAGAAATACCGGATTAACCTTGTTTCGATAAAACGAGGCGAAAAAACCGGCAGCGAAAAAGAAAAGGGCGAAATAATAAACGTCCCGCTTCCTGATACTGTTATTTACCAAGGCGATACAATGGTGGTCGCAGGTTCGGATTTGGACCTTGCAAAACTGCCCGGAGAATAGAATTTTTAATCAGATATTTGTCTGAATTTTCTCAGCTCTTCGAGCATCTTCTGCATATCATCGGGCACAGGCGCCTCGAATTTTACCAGCTTACCCGTTTGAGGATGTGTAATTTCAAGCTGCCAGGCGTGAAGAGCAGGCCTTGCGAGCAGCGGCTCTTCGGGCTGGGCCTGTCTGTCTTCAATCTGCCAGCAATAGACGATTCTTCCGCCATACATATCATCCCCAACTATCGGGTGCTTGATATATGACATATGAACGCGTATCTGATGCGTCCTGCCCGTTTTGATATTCACTCTGAGCAGCGAATAGCCCTTGAATCTTTCAATAACCTCATAATATGTTATGGCTTCTTTGCCAAGTGGAAGAACCGCCATTTTCTCACGTATCCTCGGATGAACCGCCAATGGCTTATTGATGCAGTCTGCCGTAAGGTCGGGCGTGCCGTGTACAATCGCAAGATAACATTTTTTAGTTTTCCTCGTTTCAAACTGTTTGGCAAGCCGCCAGTGTGCCGTATCATTTTTAGCGACGATAAGAACGCCCGTTGTGTTGCGGTCGAGCCTGTGAACTATCCCAGGCCGAATCCCGATAAATCGGGACTCGCTGCCTTTCGAAAGCTCCTTGGCGTGATACGCAAGAGCGTTAATCAGCGTGCCGCTCTTATAGCTTCTGGCCGGATGTACAATCAGGTTGGCCTGTTTGTTGAGTACCAGTATATCATCATCTTCATAAATAATATTCAGCGGTATATTTTCGGGTATAATTTCTTTGCTCTGCGGAGGAGGCAAAATCAAATCGACAACATCGCCCGGCGAAATCCTCGTGCTGGGCTTGGCGGGCTTGCCGTTGATTGTTACCGCCTGCTCGTTTATGAGTTTCTGGAGGGTTGTTCTGCTGAAATTGCTTAACCTGCCCTGAATGTATTTATCCAGTCGCCGCTGTGTAATATTGCTTCCGACCCGCAGAGTAAGATGTTCGGCCCCATCGGTCTCGTCCAGTAAATTTGGGCCGTTTTCCTCGTTTGAGTTTTCCGGTTCGATGAGCTTTTCGTCAGCCATCGCAGGTTATTTAACTAAATTGAAATCCAACTCTTCGCCGACCGCTTCTTCCATATTAAGCGGCTCATCCAGTTTCAGGACACCTGTGGATTGTTCGGCACTGGGGTTGGTCCCCGCGCTTTCTTGCGAAAGCGGAGTTTCTACAAGCACTGCCTTTCGTTGAGAATCGCTTAGCGTATCGGCGCGAAGCTGTGCCCTTGCTCTATATAGTGTGCCTTTATATTCGTCGGCGCTGGCAATTTTGTCATAAAGATTTTTTGCCCCTGCAAAATCTCCCATATCCTCAAGGCATAATGCTATCCCGTACTCGGCCATTGCTGACGCGGTCGGGTCGCCTTTTGCCTTTTCCATCGCCTGTTCATAAACTTTCTTGGCCTGGGCAAGCTGAAATTTGCAAACGTCCGGCTCAGCCATTGTAGGCCGATAGTGAAGTTCCGTCCGAAGCGCTTCCGCTCTTTTAATCATTGTAAGAGCCGATAGGATTAAATTTTCTGTCTCACTGGCAGCGCTCTGATAACCACTGGCCATATTAAGAAAAATATCCGAAACTCCCAATCCCTGTTGCCTGCCCTCTATGACCGTCTGCTTTTGCCAGCTAAGCTGGTCGAGCATCGATGTAATTTGTGCGTCTTTTTGGTCCCAGACACGGCTTTGGCGGTGGTAATAGAATATCGTATATGCGATAAGGCCCACAACCACAACTGCGCCGATAATTATCGTCGTTAAATTCTCGTTAAACCACTGCGGAATCCCAACGTATCGGGACGCAATCCAGTCTGCCAATTCATTTGTCGCCAATTCATGCCGGCGTTCTGATTTCATCGTTTACCTCTCTGCTTAAACAACATTCAGGTTCACTAAAAGCAGGTATTATAACCATTTACCTTTATACTTGCAATATCTCTTTTACGACACTAAAATTCAGCCTGTTTATGGATTTATATCAAAAAATACAGGAAAAATCCGATGTTTCAGAAACGCCTATATTTAATTCCTTATTTCCTTATTTCTTTACTTCCGTTTAGCTGTTTTGCCGAGCTTGACAAAAACAAATACATAACCATCGACGAAATCGCCCCCGGAATGGATGCCGTCTGCCTTACGGTCTATAAAGGCGTCGAACCTGAAAAATTCAGCCTTAAAGTGGTGGACGTCGTCAGGAACATACGACCCGGCAGAAACGCAATCCTCGTTATGGGCACCGATGAACGCTTTATCCACACAGGTCCCGTCGCTGGCTGCAGCGGTTCGCCTGTCTATATAAATGGAAGGCTTGCAGGCGCACTGGCGTTCGGCTGGATGCTAAGCAAGGACCCGCTTTACGGCGTAACACCTATCGAAGAAATGCTCCAGGCTGGCACTTGCAATTCCGAATCCCGCCCCTCTGCTGCTTGCGCAGCAAGCGAGGGGCCGGTTTTGGACTTTTCAAAACCCATCGACCTTAAAGCCGCTTACGACCAGACGATAAATTTCAGAAATCCGTCGTCTTCTTCGACAGGCAGAATAACTATACTGCCCTGTCCACTGGCGACGACCTTGCCGCAAAGCTCTTTTTCGCCTTTTGCCGGCATATTTGAATCCGCAGGCCTGCTGCCCGTATCGGCCGGCGGCTCAGGAACTTTCACCCAATACACCGACACTAAAATGGAGCCGGGCGGAACTATCGCTCTGCCGCTGGTCTATGGCGATATAGAACTGTCTGCCATCGGAACCGTTACCGAGGTTGCCGATGGTAAGGTTTACGCCTTCGGCCACAGCTTCCTCGGCCAAGGCCCTATCGATGTGCCGTTCGCAACCGGTTATATACATACCGTAGTAGCCAGCGTTCTCAGGTCGTTCAAATTCGGCCAGTCAATCGATATTAAAGGAGCTCTATATGCAGACGAGTCAGCCGCTATCGTCGGCGCCATCGGCAAAAAGGCTGCCACTATCCCGATGAACATTACGGTAGAACGTTTCAACGACGAAAAAACACGCACATATAACTGCCAGATTATTTCGCACCGCTATTATACACCTCTTTTGGCCGGCGTTTGTCTTTCCGGAACGGCGACGATGCTCGGCGATATCCCAGCCGACCATACCATCCAATACAAAACCAATATCGGCATCGAGGGATACGATTCCATTCATATGGAAAACTTCTCAAGCTCTGCCGACCTTGTCGAATGTCTCGCGGACAATATCGGGGCGATAAGCCTTGTTATGAACAATCCTTACGACAGGCCCCAGATTTCTTCGCTTGATTTCGAGATTAAAATCCTGCCGAAAACTGCCGTCTCGCGTATATGGAACTTCGAAGTGTCCGACACAACAGTAAAGCCCGGACGGACAATCACCGCGAAGATAACGCTCGAATCGTATCTGGCAAGCAACAAAACCTATAAAACAGAAATTAAAATACCCCAAAATATCCCGCCGGGCGAATACTCGCTCATCGCCTCCGGCGCTGCCGATTACAGGCAATTCAGCACGGCTCTTGCGCCTTACCGATATGAACCGGAAAATATGCCCGACCTTATAAAAATCATTAACGACATCGCGAATACAAAAAGAAATAATCTTTATATTACGCTGATGCTTCCGGCAGACGGCATAACCATTGAAAAGTCCGAACTGCCGCAACTGCCGCTGACTAAAGCCATGCTGCTGAACAATGAAAAACGCTCGGTCCCCGCTCTGCCCGCCACCGAATGGCGCAGCCAGACGATACCGGTCGATTCTATCGTGCTCGACAGCAGAAGCTTTAAAATTACCGTCAAAAAAGATTAGACTCATACGGAGAAAAAACGATGAAGAAATATTTGTTTCCTGCCCTTGCCGTTCTCATTGCCGCCTGCACCTGCTCTGGGGTTACAAGCAAAATCATCAGGCACAAAACCTTTGACGATTTCTCAAAAGGAAAAACGGAAAATACCGTCATCAGCTCCCGCGGCACAATTTCGCTTGCCGCCCAGACTCAAACCCTCGCCGATGATTTCAACGATGTATGGACAATCAACTCGATAGCCTGCAAAAGCGACGGTTCCGTATATATCGGCACGAGTCCCAACGGTAAAATCTTCAAATACAAGGACGGCAAAACCGTCTGCATTTATCCAGCCCGGCAGGAACAGAAAAAAAACGGCCCCGCCAGAACGCACCTGACCAATGAGCACGTTTTCAAGCTGGCCCTCGATTCCAAAGACAATCTCATCGCCGGTATAAGCGGCGACAAGTGCTGCCTTGTCCGGTACGACGGCAAAAAATTTGAAACAGTCTTCGAGCCCGAACCAAACCAGGCATCATATATTTTCGCTATTACGCTCGACAAGGCCGGCAACATCTTTCTCGGAACCGGCCCCAAAGGCCAAATCTGGCAGCTCGACAACAACTGCCGAAATCCGCAGCTTATTTATACCTGCCAGGACAAAAACGTATTGTGCCTTGCCTTTGCCAATCCCGATGCCCCGATGCGTCGGGATCTTCGCCTTGCTCCGACATCGGGACTCTGCGCAGGCACCGATACGAGAGGACTGGTTTACAAAATCGATCCTAAAAAGAAAACCGCTTCCATTCTTTACGACAGCGATGAAAATGAAATTACCGACCTGCTTTTCGACGATAGCGGAAATCTTTACGCCGCCGCCACTTCCTATAAATCGATAAAGGCCCAGCTTAAAGGCGGCCCGGAACTCAAAAAACCCTTCTCGCTCGGAAAACCTGAAAACCAGGAAGAATCAGAAGAATCATCTGATTCTGCCGAAAATAAAGGCGCCTCGCTCGAAATCGCCAA
>JAHJUV010000074.1 GCA_018828825.1 Planctomycetota bacterium
TAACCTTTTAAAATCTCCTTCAACCTTTCGGAAACTACAAGCAGTGTATCAAAATTCTGATGAGATAGCTCCACGCTTATGCTGTCCCCGGCGCTGAAAATTTCCGACATAAACGTCAAGGAAGAAACGCCCGGCAAATCCCCGACAATCTCACGCCATCTGTTTTTCATATCAACACTTGAAACTTTCCGTTCCTCACCGCTTATCAATTCAACATTAATCTCGCCGAGATGCCCCTGCCCGGAATCTCCAACACCCGTCTGAACAGGCCCATCCCTGGAAGCCGATGGATGAACACCGACGGTCGCGGATATATGTTTTATGACGGATGTATCACCGCGATGTTTGGCGTCAAATTCTCTGCGGACCTGTTCTGCGGCGGCTTCCAATTTTCTAATAACCTCTTCAGTCTGCCGGACGGGCGTACCAACAGGCATTGTTAAAGTCGCTACTATATTGTCAGCCTCAACCCTCCCGATAAACGAAAATCTGATATAACCCCCGGCAATAAAGCCTATAGTCAATACAAAAATCGCAATACCAATACTTAAAGTTACATACCGCCATTTAACAGCTTTAACCACGGCATCTTTGAATCGTCCGTTAATAAATCTCTCAAGCCCGCCACGTGTAAACACATGCAGCCTATCGAAAAAGCGGGTAATGAAATTAGCTCTGAACTGCCGGTCAGAGGAAAGATGAGCAGGCAGTATTAACAACGCCTCAGCCAGCGAAACAAGCAGAACGCTCGAAACAACTATCGGCAAAACTCGCAGAATCTTGCCCATGATTCCGGTCGTATACGCCAGCGGCATAAAGGCGAAAACAGTCGTCAAAACCGCCAGAATCACCGGTATCGCCATTTCCTTAACGCCCCTAATCGCAGCGTCGGTGCCTTTCATGCCTTTCTGCCGATAGTTAAATATATTTTCGCCGACAACAATAGCATCATCAACTACCAAACCAAGCGACATAATAAACGCGAAAAGTGACATCATATTTATGGATATTCCCCATATCGGCATAAGCCAGAACGCACCCATAAAGCTAATCAGAATCCCCATAGCTATCCAGAACGCCAGCCGCAAGTCAAGAAATAGCGCCAAACAGACAAAAACCAGAATCAGGCCGAAACAGCCGTTACGCAGAAGAAGATTCATACGCGATTTTAGTATCGCCGAATCATCTTCCCAAAGCGAAAGTGAAACACCCTTCGGCAGCATTTGTTTTTTCTGTTCGATATATGTTTTGACTTCGCGGGCAACATCGAGCACGTTTTGTTTACCAATTCTGCTGACTTTTATCTGAACTGCCTTTTTCCCGTCAAACCGGCAGGACAAATCCGTATCCTCAAATCCGTCACGCACAACAGCAATATCGCCAAGTTTGATTTCTGTGCCGTCATTACGGCTCAAAAGAACTATATTGGAAAATTGTGAGCCATAGTATTTCTGGCCCTGGGTTCTTATAAGGATTTCACCGCCGGTGGTTTTAACCGACCCGGCCGGAACGTCAATCGACGATGCGCTTACAATCCTGGCGACCTCGGCAAAACTAAGGCCGTATCTTCTCAGAGCCTCTTCGGATACTTCTATTGCAATCTCGTAAGGCCTGACGCCCCATATACCTACCTGGCTTATATCATCCATCGCGGTAAGGTCGTTTCGTATCTGTTCGGCAAGCTGCTTTAAGGTCTTTTCCGTCACATCGCCATAAAGTACGATAGCGATAACCTTGCGGGTGCTTTTAACTTCTGCGATAACCGGTTTTTCAGTTTCTACAGGAAAAGTTATTATACGGTCAACCGCCGCCTTGACATCATCGAGTACATCCTTGATATTGGAATATTCCTCAACTTCGATAATAGTAGAGGCAGCGCCTTCCGAAGCAGTGGACAAAATTCGTTTTACCCCTTCAATGCCCGCTACAGCTTCTTCGACCCGCAGACAAACGCCCTGCTCAACATCAGCAGGCGTAGCGCCTCTGTACGGAACGGTTATCGAAATTCTGTCAAGTGAAAGCTCCGGAAAAACCTCGACGTTGATACGAAAAATGGCCAGGAAACCGCCGACCATAATAAAAAGCATCAGCAGATTCGCAGCGACATGATTAGTCGCAAACCATGCAATTATGCCCTTTCTTTCTACTTTGTTTGAATTTGGCTTATTCATCGATTATCCGAAGCAACTCTTACTTTCATACCGTCAATCACGGCATCAACGCTGCTTGTAACGATTTCTATTCTGTCTTCGTTATCAATCTTTATATAAGCGTATTTATCATCAGTCCTGACAACATTAACCGTCTCAACATCGAGGACACCATCGCTTACAACCCATAATTCATCGGCATTGTGAACCCAGTCTCTTTTAACAGCGAATGCATTCTCAAGAACTTTACCTTTTATATCTACCTCTACAAACATACCCGGAATAAGTGTCTGCGTTAAGGACTCCTGCCGGGTCGGTTTTTCAACTTCGACAACTACATAAATAAGCCTTGAAGCTTTATCAACGCAGCCGGTAGTTCGTTTGACAACGGCTTTGAAAAATTTTTCCGTTCCCGCAAAATTAACCTTTACCCGCGCCTCGTCCGGCAGATTGAACCACGCCAGCTCACTGTCTTCCAGAGGAACCTGTATCTCAAAGACATCTATATTACAGGCACTTCCCACAGCTTGGCCTGCCGTAACAAACTGGCCCAGGTCAACATTCTTTGTCATTATGCAGGTTTCTATAGGCAAAGTAATGCTTGTCCGCTCAAGGTCAAGCTTCGCCTTGGACAGTGCCGCTTTGGCCGAATCGAGCCCGGCGGCGGCCTGACGTATCTGGGGCTGTCTCAAAACCAGTGCCGAATTCGGCTCGGTACCCGGATTTATCTGCTGCCATTCTCTTACGGCGACGGCAGCCTCGGATTTTTCCATATCGAGTTTTACTTCCATCTCGGCAACTTTCGCCTGGGCCTGTTCGACGGCAAGAGCAAAATCCTTAGGTTCTATCTCGAACAACTGCTCTTCTGCCGCAATAAATCCGCCCGCCCTGAATTCCGGATGCATTGCAATCACCTTGCCGGAAACCTGTGGAACTATCTGCACCTCTACCTTTGGTTTTACAGTGCCATACCCCTTAATAACCATTTTTATGTCGGACCGCTCTAAAACCTGCGTCTTTACGAGCGGAGCCAATTCGGAAAAAGCCTCTTTCCTGGGCTGAGAACGGGTAATTGTCATCAAAACAGCAAGCAGAATGCCGGCCAATATTATGCCTGTCGAAATAGAAAGCTGTCTATGCTGTTTGCAGAAATGAACCGCCTGAGCATATAACTTCTCTGCCTTTATTTTCAGCCGTAACCACAGTTTCGTTGCTGATTTTTTTATTTTTTCTTTGTCCATATTAAAATTTCCTGCTTTAAAATATTTCAACTGGTCCAGTCTCCGCCCAAAGCAAGGAAGAGATTGACTCTTGCATTCCAAATCTGTCCTTTGAGTATCGCAAGCGATTCCTCGGCTGTGTTTCGTCTTCTTTCTGATTCAAGCACAGTAAGGATACTTTCCACGCCCCTTTTATATCTTTCTCTCGAAAGCTCCTCGGCGGACTTTGCTTCAGAAAATCTTATTTGCGCAAACCGCAGTTTCCGGCGGAGCAAATCTTCCGTTACGGCCTGGTCCTGAACTTCCCGCATCGCAGCAATAACCGTCTTTGAATACGTAGCGGCAAGCTCGGCAAATTTCGCCTTGTCCCAGTCAACCTGCGCCTTCAACTGGCCACCTTTAAATAAAGGCTGTGAAAAACTCAAAAGCGTCGAATATATCCAGGCCTCATCGACAAATATAGGGTTGGATGTGTTCGACTTCCAACCCATCGAGCCTGTGAAAGTCAAATCCGGATAAAGCTTCGCGATGCTCTCGCCAATAGTTTCGTTTTGCGATTTTAGTTTTAATTCGGCCTCGACTATATCCGGCCTTCGCTGCAGTAAAGTCGCGGGCAGTCCGACCGGCACAGCCTGCGGCAGCGGCAAATCGGCCGTCATCGCTTCTAAAGGTTCGGATTTGCCAGGCTGGGCTACAAGAAGCTCGGCAAGTGCGTTTTCCGCCAGTTTTAGGGACAGCTCAATTTCAGGCTCGGCAACCTGAGCGGCGGCAAGATTTTCTCTGGCCAATCGAACATCGACAGGCCCGACAAGACCAAGTTTGTATCTTCCCTCGACAATGTTAAGTGTTTTGGCAAGACTTTGCGTGTTGGCCTTTGCAATCGCAAGCCTCTTTTGCAGGGTGGCAATGTTCAATCTCGAATTTATAACCGATGCTATCAGCGAATTTATGACTGCGTTTTTATTGGCTTTTGCGGCAAGCAGAGTCTTATATTTCGCCGCTTTCGCATGTTTTAACTTGCCGAACAAATCCAGCACATAACTTATGGAAAGTTCGCTGGTATAAGTTCTCGTTTTTTTAACAACTGCCGAACTTTCCGAGCCTGAACCCGGCGGGCCGGAGCTTTTTCGGGTAAATTGTCTGTCAAAATCCACCGAAACTTCGGGCAAAAGTTTACCGCCCGCTATTTTGAAGTTCGCCTCTGCCTGTAAAACCTTCGCCGCCGCTATTTTTACATCGTAATTATTCTCAAATGCCTTTTGAACCAGCGTATTTGTCGCTGCATCGTCAAATCTTTCCCACCATCTGCCGGGACTGTTGGCATCCTGTGTATATTCCTTGTTCCTGAAAGGCCATTCGGCCTTATCCGCAACCGTCGAAGGCCTTTTGTATTCAGGCCCAACCATACATCCCGCTGAAAAACAGATGGCTATCAAAAACAAACTCAGAAATTTTCTATTTTTTGATAACATCATTTTTAACCGCTCATACCTTTGATAGCCGCCGAAGAAAACTCTACTATATGTTCAATATGCTGTTGTATATCAAAGGGCATAAACTTGTCACCCTTGACTTCTAAAAATATTTCTTCCATCTGAATAGTATGCAACAACTGTGATACTACGGAAACCACACACAAAACCGTTTTATTATCAGGCAAACCAGGGTACATTTTCTTCAATACCGGTACCACAAGCTGCATCACGGGTTTTATCATTCCGTCAATAAATTCCTGTACAGGAAATTTCGGATTCAGCATCTCCCATCTGAGCATCTTCTTAAATCTTCGGCCGCTTGCGTCCTGCATTAAAGGCTCCACAAAAGACTCGGCAAAGACTCTTAATAGTTCTTCAAGCTGCAGCTTTTCCCCTTTGGCGGCTATCACCTCGCTTATCCTTTCGACCCGCAAATCCCTGAGGTATTTCATCCTTTTGCGGATAACTTCAAGATAGAGCTCATATTTGCCGCTGAAATAATAATTAACGGAGGCAAGGTTGCATTCTGCCTTTTTTGTCAGCAGCCTTGTACTTGTGCCGTTAAATCCATATTCTGAAAAAAGTTCCTCGCCGGCATCCAGAAGTCGCTGCCTGACATCCTCATTTTCTGCGTTTTTTGCCATATTTGCACCTAAATTTAAACGACTGTTTCAAACTAAAGTATAAAACATATGTTTGAAAAAGGCAAATTAATTCCGATTTTTATATTTGCAACTCAGTTGCATAAATATAAAATATATCCTCAAATACGCATGAAAAACGATTTTTTAAGGAATTAAGATGGGATTCGGCAAAAACTTAAAACAGATATCGTCAGAGCTTAAAGCACACATCCCCTTTACGGCTTTAGGCGCGGTTACCGGCGTGATTTTTATGCTCCTATTCAGAAACATTAGCAAGCCCGCCAGCCATACGCTTTTCACAATATTTCATCCCAGTCACGTTTTATTAAGCGCAATGGTTACGGCCGCTATGTTCAAACTACACAGAAAACAAACCCGTTTATGGGTAGTGATTATTGTGGGATACGTTGGCTCTATAGGTATAGCAACCTTGAGCGACTCTATTATGCCCTACTTCGGCGAGGAGTTACTCGGCCTGCACATTCCCGCTCACAGCGAGCTTCATCACCACGAATCCGAATCACACGAGACAGAAAGTCATCTGTCGGAAATTCACCTTGGTTTTATAGAGGAATGGTATCTTGTCAATCCGGCCGCTTTTTTAGGAATTTTTATTGCCTGGTTTCTGCCGAAAACCAAATTGCCTCACGCTTCTCACGTACTTATCAGCACTTGGGCATCGTCGGCTCATGTTCTTATGACAGCACAGAGCCAAATCACTTTTCCGGTTGCTATGTCAATGGCGCTGATATTGTTTCTATCCGTATGGCTGCCCTGCTGCATCAGCGATATTGTTTTTCCGCTTCTTTTTACGGGTGAACCGCGAATAGAAAATAAGCATCACCATTAATATCATTGAGGAGTTTAAAGTTTGAATTTTGATATGAATAGCTCAAAAAAAGATATACTCAAGAACGCCCATTTGCGGTGTACACAAGCCCGGCTTGATATTCTTGACGTTTTACAGCATTCGGATATGGCTCTTACGCAAAAACAAATAACCGATTTGCTTAAGGATAAGTATGACAAGGTTACGATATACAGGACGCTGAAAGCATTTGTACATACAGATATAGTGCACAAGGCTTATTGCCGGGGAAAAATATGGCATTTCGAATTGGCAAACCGATGCGGCAAAGAACAGTGTCATCCGCATTTTTCCTGTCAGCTCTGCGGTAAAAACTTTTGTCTGGTCGGAACCAGCTATCCGGCTGTTCAGATTCCAAAGAACTTCGAGTCGCTGAGGCAGAAGGTATTAATCGAAGGCTTCTGCCCCGACTGTAAAAACTGAAAAACTATTTTACGCGTGCTGCGTCTGCGAAGGAACACTGCTTTTTTCCAATTCCGGCAGCCAGCTCAAAGTCCAGTACATATCAACAGTTCTCATTGCCTCAACAAACTGCTTATAATCAACCGGCTTAACTATATAGCCCGCAACGCCCAAATCGAAACTGTCGACGATGTTCTGGTCCACATCGGAAGTAGTCAAAACTACCACTGGAAGTCTTTTCAATTTCTCATCCGCCTTGGCAATCTTCAGAAATTCGAAGCCGTTTATTTTTGGCATATTCAAATCCAGAAGAATAACACACGGCATCGGATTGCTTTCGTCTCTCAAATACGTCAAAGCGTCTTCGCCGTCGACTTTACGTATCAATTCATTAGAGACTTTGAGTTCATTAAGAGATCTTTGCACAATGATAGAATCTACATCGTCGTCATCAACTAACATTATTGGTCTGGAATTTCTCATTTTCAATCTCCGTTTCTTGTTTTGGTAAAGTAAAATAAAATGTACTGCCTTTTCCCGGTTCCGATTCGACCCAGATTCTGGGGAGTATTATAGTATTCCTGTTGTTTTTTCGGCGATACTGCTGCCGCCCTTAACATAGTGTTATTGTTTGGGTTATATTTTCTGGAAAGGCCGCTTTGAGGCCAAAAAAATACAACTAAAAATGATATTATCGGTCATTGAATTCGGTTGTTTTTATGGAAAAAGATGTGTTTATATAAAAATTATCCCCGTCGGGAGTCGAACCCGAAACCTCTGGCTTCGGAGGCCAGCACTCTATCCAATTGAGCTACGGGGACGTATACTAAAAACAGCATTATCGCCGTTCATATTAGCCCCAATTCACGTTAATTGTCCAGTATTTTCCACCGACAATTACAGGTTTGCCTTTTAGCTGTGGATTATCCATTTGCTCTACGGATGCGTAAAACGCATCCATATCGATGTGGAGTATGTACCTGACCGGCTTCATATCTCAAGTTAAAACAAATTACCTTGTTTTATACCCTTTGTTTTATATTCTATTGATTGAAAATTCCATTTTCCGTTTTCTAAAAAACACTCGCTCATACACAAAGAACCTTTCCAACGGCTATTTTGCATGCGGGCATATCCTTCTAGATATTTCTTAGTCAGATATTTTACCGGTTCGGCAATTTTTACGTGAATTTTTTTGTCGTTGGTGGTATATCCATGAGCAACACGAAACGAACCTACAAGTAAATCCGTAAGTTGTAATAATTGACAATCTTCATAGGATTGACAATCTTTTTTCGTATGATTACTTGTCCAGTCATTGATTGAATATATACCATCGGTTATCGAAAAATACTCTCTTAAACCTGTAAGACGGCCGACTATTCTTTCATGATCAACACTTCTTTGATAGTGCTCATAACCATCAAAATGCATCTTTATTATTTCAATGGGATGATCTATATCACCCAAAAAATGAATGCCGCCTTTTAATCCCATTCTGAAAGTCGTTTCAACCTTGCCCCCATAGTCAAGAATGTTAGACATATTTTCAAAATTGTCCCGTTCACGGAATAATATAAATTTAGCTCCAATTGGAACTTTAACTATATCTTCATAATTTCCATCCCAAATTATTTTTCCTTTGTTCCGCCGGCCGAGACTTATCGGAAATTTATTCTTCCCGAATTTACTCATCATTGCACCAACGGCAAAAAGTACCCATAATTCAGCGCAGGTAAAAACTTTGCCTTCACTTTTTATTTCTTTTATTCCAATCGGTGTGCTATGGCCGGTATTTTCTCGTATTTTTTCCAGATATTGGAAAAGGATTTGTTTTGTGCTTTCAGGCACTAACAACATACCGTGCCAATATCCGTCTATCTTTGATTCATCATGATATAGATGATATTCCATTTGTATATGAATGATATAATTATTCTAGCCGTTCGACTCTTCTGGTTTATCTTCCTTTAAAAGCGGAATTGACGTTATCCCTTCTTTTATTGCAGGAGGCAAAACTATTTCTTTCGTTTCTATTTCCTGTTGAAGCCTGCTTGTATCTTTTATAAGTTCTTTGTTTAAAATTTGTTTTCCTCTTCTTTCCGTAGAGGGATTAAGTATCTCTGCTTTTTCAAATTCCTCAACCTTTTCAAACATATCGTGAGGTATATCACTTTCACATTTTGTCAAAACTTCTAAAAATTGACGTGCAAAAAAATGATCAATTTGTATTCGCCTTTTTGTGGTGTGCGTAAATCGTCCAATTATTCTACAAATATTCTCTCTTTCCTCAGGCGTCAATTCTTTTATAATTTCATATTCTTCTATTTTTTTCAATGCAATTATTATAGGTTCTAATGCGTCGATTGTAATCACATATACATTATAGGCACCTTTGTTGAATGAAAACTGTTCAATAACATCTACCGTATTGGATGGTACTACCAAAAATATATCTCTTTTCACATTCTCTTGGTCTACATATTTTTTTACATCATCTGTTTGTTTGCGGATATACTGGAAAAATGCTTTTGAATCTTCTGTTCCGGGACTTTTTGCATCAAAAATTACATATTCGTCGCATATTTTTATCGTGTTATCAGGAGTACCTTTAAAAGGCGGTTTCTCGATATATTCGATAATATGTTTCTGGCAAATGGCTTTTACAGTCTCCTTAACAGTTGTTTCATGTTTAGTCCAATTCTCCTTTAAAGAGGTAATTTTCTGGATTTCTGCTTGATGCCGATTTTCTGTTTCCTGCTTTCTTTCGTTTTCAATTCTTTTTTGTGTTTCATTCAAAGTTGTTATCTTGTCCTCATATTGTTTGCGCATACCAGCCTCAGATTCTTTTAGGCTTGCAATTTCAGCATTGAGTTGGGAAACTTTCTGAGACAGTTTTTCGATTTTCTCGTTCAAGTTGGCAGCTTTATTTTGTTCGACAGCTAAGTCTTTGTCAAATTTCGTATTGTATATCTTGAGTTGCTCATTTTTCTGCTCAAGAGTAGCAATACTGGTTCTTCCTTGTTCAAGCTCTTTAGAGTTATGAGCAAGGGATTCTACCAATTGCCTATATTCAGAATAGGCCTCATAACTTAAAGTTCTGATAGATTTCCATGTCCAAGGCAGAACACGACCCCAAAACGTCACATTTTTAATCTTATCAAAAAACAGACTTAACTTCTCAATCATTTCTGGCATTATTTATCCTCTCTCATATTTTTAAATTTTGCTTTGTCATTTTGATATTTGATTTTTGATATTTGATTTTCCCTCTACTGTCTACTGACTATTAGCTACTAACTAATTTCTATCGCTTCACTCTTCACGTCGGAGCGAAGCGGAGATCCCGATTCATCGGGGCTTCACGAAATACGGAAAGAATGATTATTGCAGTTTTTGCGGTTCGCCCAGCAGGTCAACGACATAACTCAAAAACTGTGCCGCCTCGGTCCCGTTTGCAATCCTGTGGTCAACCGCAAGCGTCATCTTCATAAACTTGTGGATAACCATATTATCTTTATGTAATACACAGGTATCCGTTATTTTTCCAACCCCAAGAATACTGCACTGACTGGGTATAACGACAGGTATAAACGACTCTGCGCCCAGTGAACCGAGATTGCTTACGGTTATACATCCATCCTTAAAATCGTCAGCCGATAATTTTCCTGATTTCAATCTCTCGGAAAGGTCTTTGCTGTATTGAGCTATCTGCGAAAGACTCTTTTTATCAGCGTCTTTCACTACCACCGCAACAATCCCGTCTTTTACCGCTATGGCAATCCCTATGCCCGGCGAATCTGCGAGCTTTACCGAATCCTCTTCGAGCCGACCCGTCATAATCGGCCATTTGACTAAACCCAGTGCCAAGGCCTTTATTATAAAGTCATCGACGGAGACCTTCAGCTTTTGCTCCAGAGCGGCAAGTTCTGTAACATCAACATTGACACTGAGATAAAAGCAGGGTTTCTCGCGTTTGGATTGCACCATCTGCCCTGCCGTTATTCGGCCAAGTTTGCTTAAGGGTACTTTTTGACCGAGTTTATAATTCTGCTGTCCGCAAGCCATTGTTTCCTTAATCGCCGCGGCAATATCTTCTTTTGCTGTTGTTTTTGCGATTTTTTCGACCGTTTTTGGAGAGGATTTTTTAACAGCGGTACTTATGTTTACCTTTTCGTTTTCTTCGCCGAGGATTAGGAGCACATCTCCGACCGCGACAGTTTGGTCGTTTTGAGCAACGATTGCCTTTACGAATCCCTCGGCAGGCGACTCCATTTCGAGTGTCGCTTTGTCTGTCTCTATTTCGAAGAGGACATCGCCCTTGCTGATTTTTTGTCCGACTTTGACGAGACAGTTTACGATGGCTCCCCCTTCCATTGTTTTACCGAATCTGGGCAGTTTTATTCCCTTAGCCATAGCGGGATTATACATCCGGAAAGTCTAAAAGTAAAGCCGAAGGCTGGAACATACAGAACATACGAAGCTAATTCGTCCGGAGGGACTCAATTTAGGTCGGCTTATTTATCGCATAGTTAATCCGGAAAGCATAGAAACCCTGTGGATATGTGAACAATAAATTGTTATAGGCAAGAAAAAATTGAACTGTAAATTGTAAAAATGGGCAGGGGCGGAGTTGAACCGCCGACACACGGATTTTCAGTCCGTTGCTCTACCAACTGAGCTACCTGCCCGAAAACGGGCAATTTAACGGCAAAAGAGCCCTATTGCAAGTAAAAATATCCGGATATTAAGTGCCTTGCCAAGTCAGCCTTTACAGTTATAATAAACTCCGGTTTGCGGGCGTAATTCAGTGGTAGAATGTCAGCTTCCCAAGCTGGACGTCGGCGGTTCGAATCCGCTCGCCCGCTTTTTTAGTATAGCCACGAAGACACTAAGAAAAACAAACTATATGAAAAGAAAAACAGGGTTTACTCTTGTCGAACTCCTTGTCGTTATAGCGATACTGGCGATATTAATCGCCATACTTTTGCCTGCATTGTCCCGCGCCCGGCAGTTAGCACACCGAATAGTCTGCCTTAATAATCTAAAACAGCTCGGTCTTGCCACCGAGGCCTATGTGCAAAGTTATAAGTATTATCCCGTTTGCGTACCATTTGATCCAAATGAAACATGGGCCAACTTTATGACAAATAAAGACATCGCTAACGATAAAATGCTCGGTGTGCCGGTTTCGCTTTGGCCTTTTTATGAAGACGCAAAAGTATACGACTGCCCGGTACTTTCCAAACTCGGCTGCGATATAAGCTATTGTTACAATTGGCAGGCAGGCAGAAAACTCGCCGATAACGAAACTGCTTTTGCCTATGCCGGACTTTTAGACATTCGTCCGCCTACTCCTCCAGAAGAATCGAAAAATAATTTTCATCTTTTAAGTCCTGAAAACGTAAAATCGCCCGGAATATTTGTCCTTCTGTATGACCAGCCGATAGTAACCGCAAGTGTCAGCGGTTATCCCCCTTATGAAGATATTGACCCTGATGATTACGAGGATAGCATAAATGACCCCAACGAAAAATATGGCAATTTGTGGCATTATGGAATTTTAGACGCTTTTGGGCCACATAACGAAGGCCATAATATCCTGTTCGGCGACGGCCACGTTAAATGGCATAAAGAATGGTCCAGCTCGCAAATGAGCAGAAAACCAAATTAACCCCCACACCTATTGTTCCGGACTAAACCCCCACACCAATATATTGGTGTGGGGGTGAACCTGTCATCTTGACACTTCTGTATTCGATATATTGCCAAAAATGGCAGTAAAAAATTACTTTTGAAAAAGTTGTTTCGCACTTCTTTATATTTCATAAATGCTTATTTATAAATATGTTACAGCAAATATAAACTTTTAGTATCCTTAGAGGCAAAAAGCTGGTACTTTTTTTGCATATAATTTGCATATAAATAGGATAATTATGGATTATCCCGCACCTATTTGTATCGTGCGAACACAAGAGAAAATTTGTGGCCTATCGCACATTGCTAAGTAACTCGACTTTAGGAAAAACACAGTACAAATAGATGCGGGACAAGGATAGTGTTTCTATATTTTGACTTTTATGTAGAAGGAGTGCACGAATTATGGCAGCAAAACAATTAGCGTTTAATGCCGATGCAAGAGCGGCCCTGCTTACCGGCGTTGAGAAGCTGGCCCGGGCGGTCAGGTCAACTCTGGGCCCAAGAGGCAGAAATGCCATCATTGACAAAGGCTGGGGCAGCCCGACAGTTACAAAGGACGGCGTAACAGTCGCCGAGGAAATTGACCTGGTTGACAAGGCTGAAAATATGGGCGCAAAGCTCGTAAAAGAAGCCGCCAGCAAGACAAGCAAAATCGCAGGCGATGGAACCACAACGGCTACGGTTCTGGCCGAGGCGATTTTCAAAGAGGCCTACCGCAATATCGCGGCAGGCGCCGACGCAATGTCGCTTAACAGGGGCATCGGGCAGGCGGTCGAAACAGCGACAAAGACCCTTGTCAAACTCGCCAAGCCGGTCGATATCACGAAAAAAGACGACATCACAAATATCGCCTCCATCTCGGCAAATAACGACCATGAAATCGGCAAAATTATGGCTGATGCCTTTATGAAACTCGGCAAAGATGGCGTCATCACCGTTGAGGAAGGCAAGAGTCTCGATACCACGCTCGATTACGTCGAGGGTATGCAGTTCGACAGAGGATATCTATCGCCGAATTTTGTAACTAATCCTGACAATATGGTTTGTGAACTCGAAAAACCATACGTATTGGTTTACGAAGATAAAATCAGTAGCGTACAAAAGCTCATTCCCCTGCTGGAGACGGTCGCGAAAAATAAAAAGCCCCTGCTTATCATCGCTGAGGATATCGAAGGCGAAGCACTGGCTACCCTCGTTGTCAATAAACTTCGCGGCGTTCTGCAGGTTTGTGCCGTCAAGGCGCCCGGCTATGGCGACAGAAGAAAAGCAATGCTCGAGGATATCGCTATTCTCACCGGCGCAGAGCCGATTTTCAAGGACCTCGGAATCGAACTTAACAATATAAAACTCTCACAGCTCGGAAGAGCTAAAAAAGTTACCATTGATAACGACACCACGATTATCATCGAAGGAGCCGGCACACACGAGGCCATCAACGGCAGGATAAAAGCAATCCGCAACGAGATTGACGCGACGACCAGCGATTACGACCGTGAGAAACTCCAGGAACGTCTGGCAAAGCTGACCGGCGGAGTCGCGCAGGTCAACGTCGGCGCTGCTACGGAATCCGAAATGAAAGAAAAGAAGGCGAGAATCGAAGACGCCCTGCACGCGACAAGAGCCGCGATTGAGGAAGGTATTGTGCCCGGCGGCGGCGTTGCTCTTATCCGATGTATCGATTCGGTCAGGAAACTCAAACTTAGCGGCGACGAAAAAACCGGCGCCGATATCATCGCACACGCCCTTAAGATGCCCTGCTACTATATAGCTGAAAATGCCGGCGCTGTCGGCAATCTGGTCGTCAATAAAATATCTGAAGGCCAGGGCAGCTTCGGCTATAACGCTGATACCGACAAATACGAAGACCTCGTCCAGGCCGGCGTTATCGACCCCGTAAAAGTAACAAGAATCGCGTTGCAGAATGCCGCTTCCGTTGCGGGTCTGCTGCTTACCTGCGATTGTGTTGTTACTGAAAAACCGCAAAAAGACAAAGCCGGTGCCGGTATGCCCGGCGGCGATATGGGCGGAATGGGTATGGGTGGTATGGGAGGCATGGGTATGGGCGGTATGGGTATGTAAAAAAATAATAAGTCTTTTTATTTATGGAGATATAAAAAATGAAACTCAGACCTTTGGACGACAGGATAGTTGTAAAGCCCGAAGAGGCGGAAGAAAAAACAGCAGGCGGTATCGTTCTGCCGGATACAGCAAAGGAAAAACCACTGATGGGAAAAGTTATCGCTGTCGGTCCGGGGAAACTCCTGGACAGCGGCAAGCGAGCCGAAGTGGCCGTTAAGAAAAACGACACGGTGCTATTCGGAAAGTACGGCGGAAGCAACATAAAAATTGACGGCGTTGAATACAAAATCCTGCACGAGAGCGATATTCTCGGTATAGTAGAAAAGTGAGGTAAAAAATGGCAAAACAAATGATGTTTGATGATGCAGCAAGAGCACAGCTTAAACAAGGTCTGGCCAGTCTGGCAGCGGCGGTTAAAATTACGCTCGGCCCGACAGGCAAAAACGTCCTGCTGTATAAAAGTTACGGCTCACCCAAGATAACCAAAGACGGCGTGTCCGTAAGTAAGGAAATTGAACTGCCCGACCCGTTCAGAAATATGGGCGCTAAGATGGTCAACCAGGTCGCAAGCAAAACAAGCGACGTTGTCGGCGACGGTACTACGACCGCGACGGTTCTGGCCGAGGCGATTTACAACGAAGGACTCAAAAACGTAACGGCCGGCGCAAACCCGATGGCTATCAAACGCGGAATCGACAAGGCCGTTAGTGAGGTCGTGAAATTTATCGCTTTACAAAGCAAAAATGTAAAAGGCCACGACGACATCGCGAAAGTCGCCGCAATAAGCGCAAATAATAATAAAGAGGTCGGCGAAATTCTCGCCGATGCGATGGACAAGGTCGGCAAGGAAGGCGTTATCGAGGTCGAAGACGGCAAAAGTCTCGAAACTGAGCTTGAGGTCGTCGAAGGAATGCAGTTCGACCGCGGCTATATATCGCCCTACTTCATAACAAACACCAATACGATGGAAGCGGTTCTCGAAGACGCTTATGTCCTATTGTATGAAAAGAAAGTTTCGAGCATTGCCGAAATCCTTCCTCTACTGGAAAAAATTGCCCAGGTCGGCTCTCAACTGCTGATAATCGCTGAAGAAGTCGAGGGTGAGGCTCTGGCCGCCCTTGTTATAAATAAGCTTCAGGGTGTTTTGAAAATTTGTGCGGTAAAGGCTCCGGGCTTTGGCGACAGAAGAAAAGCAATGCTGGGCGATATAGGCGTTCTGACCGGCGGTCAGGTAATTACCGAAGACCTCGGCATAAAGCTTGAAAAAGTCGAACTTTCCCAGCTCGGCAAGGTAAAGAAGGTTGTGATTGCAAAAGAAAACACCACTGTTATCGAAGGCGGGGGCGCGAAAAAAGACATCACTGCACGCTGCGACCAGATACGCAAATTGATTGAAGCAACCACAAGCGATTATGACCGCGAGAAACTTCAGGAGCGTTTAGCAAAGCTGACTGGCGGTGTAGCGGTAATCAAGGCCGGCGCACCGACTGAAACTGAGATGAAGGAAAGAAAAGACCTTCTCGACGATGCGCTGCACGCGACCAAGGCCGCTGCTGAAGAAGGCGTTATCCCCGGCGGCGGTATCATCTACCTGCGGGCAATCGAAAAAGTTCGCCAGGCCAAAGCGAAAGCCGTTGGCGATGAAAAAATCGGTTTCGACATTATCGCTGACGCATTAAAATCGCCGACAAGACAGATAGTCGATAACGGCAACGACGACGGCGATGTGATTGTCGAAAAACTGCTCGAAAAATCCGGAAATATCGGCTACGATGCCAACACTGGCGAATTTGTCGATATGATCGAAGCGGGCATTATCGACCCGGCAAAAGTCGCAAGATGCGCTTTGCAAAATGCCGCTTCGGTGGCAGGTCTGATGCTGACTACCAATGTGCTTATCACCGACCTGAAGGACGACGGCAAGGATAAACAGCCGATAGAAGGTTCTGTCAGATAAATCGCGGGCTGAATAAATGGCCAAAAGAGACTATTATGAAGTTTTAGGTGTGGATAAAACCGCCGGCGCCGACGATGTCAAACGCGCGTACCGCAGGCTGGCGATAAAATACCACCCCGACAAAAACCCAGGCGACAAAGACGCCGAGGCGAAGTTTAAGGAATGCGCCGAAGCTTACGAGGTTTTGAGCGACACTGACAAACGCGCAAGATACGACCAGTTCGGCCACGCAGGACTCCAGGGCGCAGGCGTGCACGATTTTTCAAGAATGAACGTCGAAGACATTTTCGGTGCGCTTAATCTCGGAGACATTTTCGGAGATTTATTCGGTGGCGGCGGCGGAAGATCCCGGCGTTCAGCCCAGCGAGGACCGCACAGGGGCTATGACCTTGAAACCGTTGTCGAACTTACTCTCAATGATGTCGCAACCGGTGTCGAGAAAAGCATCGAGTTCACCCGGCAGGACAACTGCGAAGACTGCGGAGGCTCAGGCTCGGCCAAAGGCAGCAGCCCTTCGAAATGTTCGACCTGTGGCGGTTCGGGCCAGATGGCTCAGGCCGGTCTTGGCGGTTTCTTCCAGATGGTCTCGACCTGTCCGCAATGCAAAGGAGCCGGCAAGGTGATTACCAGTCCCTGCAAAAAATGCAGGGGCAGCGGAAAAGTACCCAAAAAACGTCTCGTAACAATTAAGATTCCCGCAGGCGTTCACGAAGGCCAAAGCGTAAGAGTCGCCGGTGAAGGCGAACCGGGCTTTAACGGCGGACCTCGCGGCGATTTGTACTGCTATGTCAGACTGAAGGAACATCCGTTTCTGCAGCGGGACGGAATTAATCTTATCGCTGTTGTGCCGATAAGTTTTACTCAGGCCGCTCTTGGCGGCATAGTCCAGGTGCCGAGCCTGAACGGGATGAAAGAATTGAAAATCCCGCCCGGCACCCAGACCGGCGATGTATTCAGAATTAAAGGACAGGGCCTGCCGGACATAAGAACAAAACGCAGCGGCGACGAACTTGTGCAGACAATCGTTGAAATACCGAAAAAACTCAACAGCCAGCAGGAAGAACTGCTGAGAAAATTCGCTGAAACAGAAGACAATACCGTTTTGCCTAAATCGCGGGGATTTTTTGAAAAACTTAAACAGTATTTCAATAATAAGTAAAAATTATGAACGAAGAAAAGCCAAAAGAACATAAAAAAGAGAAAGCTCACCAGCTTCACGAGCAGCTCGAGAAGCTGATGGCCGAAAAGGACGAGATATTCGCCCGGCTCCAGCGTCTCAGCGCCGATTATCTGAATTACCAGAAACGTTCGTCAAAGCAGGTCGCAGAATCGATAGCCTATGAAAAGGAACTAATAATAAAATCTCTGCTGCCGGTACTTGATAATTTCGACCATACTCTCAGCAATACGGAAAACCTCCAGAACAGCGCCGATTTGCTAAAAGGCGTAAAAATCATTTACGACCAGTTTTTGGCGATATTAAAAACTCACGGCATCGAACAGATAATCACGGTTGGAGAAAAATTCGACCCGAAATGCCATCAGGCCCTCATGCAAAAAACCGAACCTGACAGGGAAGATATGATTATCCTCAAAGAATTCCAGAAAGGCTACAAGCTGGCCGACAAAATTATCCGCCCTGCCGTTGTGATAGTAAACAAAAAAGCATCCAAAGACCAGCCGCAAACAGAAGAACCGCAAGCTGGCGATGAAAGCAGTGAAAACGGAGATTAAGCTGTGCCGACTTACGACTATCAATGCGGAAAATGCGGCCACAAATTCGAAAAATTCCAGTCTATGACCGCTCCGGCCCTGCGGAAATGCCCGAAATGCGGCAAATCTTCACTTAAAAGACTTATGGGCACAGGGGCAGGAGTAATTTTTAAAGGCTCAGGATTCTATCAAACCGATTATCGCAGCGACTCCTACAAACAGGCTGTTAAAAAAGAATCCGACACCGGCAGTAAAAAAGAGGAAAAAAAGGATTCAAAGACGGAAACAAAAACCGAAACAAAAAAAACAACCTCGGAAAAAACAGATAAAAAAACCGCCTGATTGTTCTTGTGTTTTAAGAGTTGCTCCGCTCGTTATTTCCCTATAACCATTATTGTCAGGTTTGCCTGGCTCGCGGTACTTTCTGATTTTGCCGGTTCTGCTTTTTCCGCCGAAGTAAGCACAGGCTTGTCCGGTATCAGGAGGTCGTAGTTTATGTCTTCCTGCACAAGATATTTCTTCAAAACGTCCGTAGCTGTGGCGTTATTTATTATGGCCATATCATTTGCCATACGGATTCTCTGGCCGTAGCTGTCGGCTTTGCATATTTCAAGGGTCTGCTGTGCGGTTATATTATTCACGGCTACATATTTGCCTGCCTGCTCGGTGCCCACTTCCAGTTTCGCGTCGGAGCATTTGGGCCAGATAAAACTCAATTCGTTAATCAGATTTACAAGCGACTCTTCGCCGCAGTTTAAAACATACCTTACAGAACCGGTTTTCCTGTCAACCGCAACGGTCTTGTCGAAAAGCCCGGTATTCATCAGCGCCTTGCCGATAAGCCAGTCGGTCTCTACGGGGCTGTCCGTTATAAGTGTAAGTTTCGCTACCATAGGAAACACAGAGGTCTTTGCCGGCTGGACCACAATCGGCTTATCTTCGGCCGGCTGGGCGTCAGCAAACGGTTTTTCATACAGCACCTGCGGTTTCTGTTTCCTGCCCAATGCGCTGTCGACGAGTTTGTCCCTGCTGGACTTGGGCACAAAAATATCGAAAACAATCAATGAAAGCACCGCCCCGAGCACGACTATCGCCGCCGCCGTCATTAAACGCCTTATGATAAGATGCCGCCTGCCTGCGTGATGATGATACACACCCGTATCGGCCAGCAAAATCTGCCTTTCAAGCCGTTTGGCCACGCCCTCGGCAAAACCTTCCGGCGCCGAAACCGGCGGAACGGAACCCATCAGCTTTTTATAACGGGTCAGCGAATCGTAAAACTGCCGAACTTCCGCGTCGTGGTCGATAAGCCGCCTGACTTCGTTGCTCTTTCGTTCATCGAGTTCGCCGTCGATGTAGCCGTTAAGTAATTCTTCAATATATTCTATATCTTTCATTGTATTGCCGCCTCAAGAATTTCTCTGAGGTTTTTTCTGCCTCGCGCTATCCTGCTTTTTACCGTCCCGATTTCCATTTCGAGCGTCTCAGCAATTTCGTTATAACTCATCTGCTCTATATCCCGCAGTATGATTACCGCTCTCTGCTGCGGTTCGAGCTTTTCAATCGCCCTTGCTATCAGGCTGTGCACTTCTTTTTTCGCCGCCAGCTCCGAAGGCTCCGCTGCGCTTTTGTCCACCAGATAATCCTTAAGCTGCCGATTAGTATCTTCGCCTATCTGTTCCTGCAGCGACTGAAAACTCAGTTTGGCATTTCTCTTGCAGAAGTTCAGCGTCAGGTTAACCGCTATCCTGAACAGCCACGTATAAAAGCTGCTCTCGCCTCTAAAGTTTTTCAGGCCCTCGATAGCTTTTACAAACGCGTCCTGTGCGAGCTCGGCGGCGTCGGCCTCATTTCCGCACATCTTCAATATAGTATTGTAAACTCTGTCCTGGTACTTAAGTATCAGCTTCTCGACAGATGCCATATTTCCGGCCCTGGCCCCAGAGACAAGAGTAGCTTCATCAATGCTTATGTTGCCGCCGCCGGCTTTCAACTGTTCCTGTATAAATTTGACCATCGCAGCCCTAAAAAGTTCCTTATTTTCTTAAAAATAATGTAAAAATTTTGTTAACTATAATGACATAATAAGGTTACATTTGCAAGTATGTTATTTGGACGGTTTTGAAAAGGAAATACAGGTTAATCCTATATTGCTAAAGAAGTTATGCCGATTCCTTTCGGGCTGTTTTCGCGAAAGCGAACAGGTCGGCTTTGCCGTCAACAACATCCTTTGTTACAACGTATTTTCCCGGCTTTGGCTCTTCCGGCAGCCGATACATCAGGTCGAGCATCAGCTCTTCTGTCATCGCTCTCAGCGCCCTTGCGCCGGTATCGCGTTTCATCGCCTTGCGTGCTATCGCCTTTAACGCCTCGTCCGTAAACTCAAGCACGGACTGTTCGAGTTTGAAAAATTCCTGGTACTGTTTTATAAGGGCGTTTTTGGGCTTTGTCAGAATATCGATAAGCGCATCCTCGTTAAGTGCCTGAAGGGCGCTAATCACCGGCACCCTGCCGACAAACTCGGGAACCATTCCATATTCGATAATATCTTCCGGCACAACCTGTTCGAGTATGTTGGAATACTCGGCCTTGGCGTCGTCGGTCTTTTGCTTTTCTGAGCCGAAGCCAATCATTTTCCTGCCGAGCCGTTTCTTAATAATATTCTCAAGTCCCACGAACGTTCCGCCGCATATAAAAAGAATATGGCTCGTATCTAATTGTATATACTGCTGTTCAGGATGCTTTCGGCCGCCCTGCGGCGGGATATTCGCGATTGTGCCTTCGAGCATTTTTAATAGAGCCTGCTGAACGCCTTCGCCCGATACATCGCGGGTAATGGAGACATTTTGGCTGGTTTTTCCGATTTTGTCTATTTCATCAATATAAACTATGCCGCGCTGGGCGGATTCGAGGTCATAATCGGCGCTCTGCAGCAGTCTTAGCAGAAAGTTTTCGACATCTTCGCCGACATACCCGGCTTCGGTAACCGTTGTGGCATCGCAAATCGCAAAAGGCACGTTAAGTTCCCTTGCCAGTGTTTTGGCCAGCAGCGTTTTGCCGGAGCCTGTCGGCCCTATCAGCAGAACGTTGGATTTATCGATTTCGACATCGCTTGATTCCTGGTCGGTATGGACAAGTCTTTTATAGTGATTATGCACAGAAACGGAGAGAATTTTTTTCGCTTTTTCCTGGCCGATGACATACTCGTCGAGAAATTCCTTTATCTGCCGGGGCTTGGGCACTTCATCAAGCATAAAACCGGTATGCTGAACACGTCTTTTTTCCTGCTTGACGATGTTATAGCAAAGCTCGACGCATTCCGGACAGATATAAACGCCGCCCGGCCCTTCCACGAAAGCGTCAACCTGCTTTTTCAACCTGCCGCAAAAACTGCAGGTCTCCTTGCTTTTTGGGGTATCTGTTGGTTTTGTCATTAAGTCACCATGCTTTCTGCAAACCATACTATTTTAGCAGATTAACAACCTTTAATCAAGCTCGCTTTGGCGTATGTATCAGGATAAAAATATGTTGAAATTATGCGTTTTTTGGCGCAGAATATACAAAAATCATTAAACGGAGCTAAAATGGAAAATCATCGTAAAAGCAGGATTAAAAAGAAACGCAAAAGCGGCTTTTTGGCAAAAATGAGAACCAAAGGCGGCAGAAACATCCTTAGTCGAAGAAGACGTGCGAAAAGGTCGTTAAAACTCAGGTAATCCCCGCCCTCTTTTGAAAATTAATTGGTTAAATATTAATCAGACTTTCGCGCTCGTAGCTCAGTTGGATAGAGCGTTAGTTTCCTAAACTAAAGGTCACAGGTTCGAATCCTGTCGGGCGTATTCTTAAAATTCAACAGAAGATATCAGGGCAAAACCTGTCTTTAACTAATATGTGCTATAATCCCCGTTTTGTTTGTTCCCGGAATTGAAAATGACAAATGACAGTAATGGTTCGCCGCAAAAGAGCAATTTAAGGTTAATGCTGCGAGCCTTAAAGTACAGAAATTACAGGCTCTTCTTCGCCGGCCAGGGTATTTCACTCATCGGAACCTGGATGCAGATGGCCGCGATTGGCTGGCTGGTTTACAGACTCACCGGCTCATCGTTTTATCTCGGCCTCGTTGCGTTTTGCACTCATATACCCGTACTGCTCGGTTCTTTGGTTGGAGGCATATTTGCCGACCGCTGGCCGAAACGTCGAATAATTATAATCACTCAAACCCTCGCGATGATTCAGGCCTTTCTACTGGCCGCGATGATTGCCTCCGGCAATATAACGATGATGCGTATTATTCTGCTCAGTATTTTTCTGGGTATTATCATGGCCTTTGATATGCCGACCCGACAAGCCTTCGTCCCCGAAATGGTTGACGATGAAAATGATTTGCCGAACGCCATCGCGCTCAATTCGATGATTTTCAATATCGCAAGACAGATAGGACCTGTAGTCGCCGGCTTCCTGATAGCCATGGCTGGCGAAGCTGTTTGTTTCTTCCTGAACGCCGTAAGTTTCCTGGCCGTTATCTACTCCCTTGCCGCTATGAGAAATGCCCGCAGCAGAGCCGCAAAACACAACGGCACAATGCTTGCCGGCATTAAAGACGGCCTGTCTTATTCCTTTAGTTTTATGCCTATAAGGTCTATCCTCTTATACACCGCTGCGATGAGTCTCGTCGCGATGCCATATTCGGTTTTAATGCCCGTCTTCGCAAAAACTATTTTGCACGGAGGCCCCCAAACTTACGGCGCCCTTATGTGGTCTATAGGAATAGGCGCTTTTCTCGGCGCCGCTTTTCTTGCCCGCCGAAAAACTGTAGAAGGTCTGGATATGGTCGTGCTTTTTGCTGCGGGCGTTTTTGCCGCCGGCGTCATAGGTTTTTCATTTTCAAAAAACTTCTGGCTCTCGTTTGTACTGATAGCCCTGCCGGGTTTTGGAATAATGGTGCAGATGGCCTCGATTAATACAATTCTCCAGACAATTGTTGATGACCATATGAGAGGCCGGGTATTGAGTCTCCACGTAATGGCTTTTATCGGTATTATGCCTTTGGGACATCTGCTGGCCGGAATCTCCGCTCAGCATTTCGGCGCACCAAATACTTTATTATTCAGCGGCCTGTTAAGCGTTGTCGTTATGATTCTTTTCGCAAGAAAACTCCCCTCCATCCGCCGGCTCATACATCCGATATATGTTAAGAAAGGAATTATTCCGGAAGTTGCCGCCGGTCTCGACACTGCTGCAAGATTTTCCGCACAGGCGAATGATTAAACTATTCAGCTTAAAGATTATTGATCGCATCGTCGTCAAGAATATCGAAACCGGCCTTTCTAACCACCTCTTCGGCGTTTGTTTGTGCCAGATTCTCAATCTCAAGTATGCAAATGCCCTTCTGGTCCGGCTGTAGAACAAAACCATGAGCGTCAACAATATTAATATCGCCCGCTGCCAGCGCGTTTAAGAGCTTGTGGAGATTGCCCGGCCTGTCAGGAATCGATATCGCCAGAACATCCTTCAGCGCACACGCACAGCCCATATCTGCAAGCGACAAATGCGCCTGTTCGGGGTCGCTGACAATAAGTTTCATCAGCCCGTAATCGCCTCTGTCCTGGATAGAGAACGCTCGAATATTTATGCCTATCTTTTGAAGATTGTCGGTAATAGCTTTCAATCTGCCGGGTTTGTTTTCGACAAATACGTGAAGCTGTTTTGCCATTTGTAACTCCTTTACAACTTTGGACGACTGTCAATCACACGAACGGCTTTGCCTCTGATCCTGGGGTTAAACCGATTTTACCGTTTATATTTATCGATGGGCAGGGAGCGGGTTTGGGGTTTGGTTAAATCGATAAATTTTCCTTTTTGGGCGGCTCGGATTTGGATCGTGCCGAGTTCGGAGAAAGTGTTATAAAGAATCGTCAGCTTTTCCTCGTCCCTTGCCTCGAGGTTTCTGCTCCAATCGCCTTTTTTAGCGCCCCATTTTATTTCCGTATCGTCCTTGGCGTAAAATACGATGTGCGGCTGGGAAGAACTGCGGCGGCCATTAAAATTGCTCATATCTATAGATTTTATTTCGGCAAGGAGGGGTTTGGACGGCGTAACATGGGCATCCATTTTTGCAAGAAGCTCAATCAGCTCAATGGCGGCGGCGACATCGGCGCCCTGGGATTTTGTGCCAACTGAACGGGGCGTAAGCATATAGGCTGAAGTGCCAGTAATTTCGGGAATTATAAGTTTATCGACAGGGATATAATCGAGAACTATCGCCTGGGAGTCTATAAAGAATTGGCCGGCTTGAGCCTTTATCAGGCCGAGAGGCTGTCTGTAATTGGCTTTTACGATTATGGACTGGGCGCCGACGATTACCTGGACATCATAGAGCCAGGCGAGGGTGCGGAGATTTTCGCCGACCTGCCTTGCGATGGTATCATTAAGGAGAAACTCTACGCCGCCTTTGTGCGCGGTATCGACAATCTCCTGCTGAAGCTGGGGGCCGACCCACTCGGGAACGTCGAGGAGTTCGAGATTGAGGGACTGGGCGCCGAAATTGGAGGTTTTCTTTACGAACCTGTCGAGGAAAATGAAAGCCGCAACAAGAGCGACGGCGAGGACGATAAGCACAAAGATGAGAAACGTGTTGCGGACGGCGTGGGAACGCTGTTTTTTTTCGGTTTTCGTGAGCTTCTTTTTGAAGCTGAACCAGGATTTAGAGTTTTTCGCGGCCAAAATCAGGGTTTCCTTTTAAGTGCGGTCTGTATTATCCGCAGGCATAACTGAGTCATATCCATACCGGCTTTTGCGGCGGCCTTGGGCAGAAGCGAATGCGCCGTAAAGCCGGGGATAGTATTTATTTCTATAACGTAAGGCGTCCCATCGGGGCTTATAATTAAATCTATTCTGCCAAAGTCCCTGCAGCCGAGAGCCTTGAAGCTTTTTAAGGCGATATCATTTATTCTATTCAAAATTTCCACATCGGAGATGGTATCGAACAGATACTGGGTATTATCATCGTTATACTTTGCATCGTAATCGTAAAACTGATGAACAGTTTTAATTTCTATGACGGGCAGCGTCATGTTTTCGAGGATACTGACGGTAATTTCCCTGCCTGCAATAAATTCTTCGAGCATACAATCGCCGAACTGGTCGAAACATTCTTCGGCGGCGGATTTAGCGGCGGCGAGGCCATCGACGATTTGAATACCAACGCTGCTGCCCTGCTTTATGGGTTTTATTACGAATTTTTTACCAATAGCTTCGAGTTTCGATTCTATATCGGCCAACTGCTGCTGATTTCTTATCTCAACGGCCCGCGGCGTCGGGAGCCTGGCTTTTTCCAAAGCTTCTTTGCAGGCGATTTTGTCGAAAGCCAATCTGCTCGATTTTGAATCGCAGCCTGTAAAGAGCAGTTTTTTTCGTTCGCAGATTTCCTGCATATCGCCGCCTTCGCCGAATTCGCCGTGGAAGGCGAGGAAAAAGACGTCAATGGTTTTGTCGTCCAAAATCCACGGTTTGTCCGGGAGGAAATCATGGTCGATTATTTCTATGTCGGGGATTTTTTTCAGGGCATCGGCGATGCACTTTCCGCTGGCCAGGCTTACCTGGCGTTCTGAGCCAATGGCCCCCATCAAAACCGCAACTTTCAAACCGCCCGATGTATTAAAATCCATTTATATTATGCCAATTACTTTATATGCTTTACCAGATTTCTATTTCAAGTTCGAGCTCGACGTCGAACTTTTCCTTTACCTGTTGTTTTATGGTATCAATCAGCAAAATGACATCGCTGCTCTTGCAGCCTTTCTCGGCAATGATGAAATTGGCGTGTTTTTCGCTGACGACGGCGCCGCCGACTTTTGTACCTTTCAGGCCGGTGCGGTCAATCATCGCTCCGGCACTCATACCGCGTGGATTTTTGAAAACACAGCCTGCGCTTTTGGTGTTCAGCGGCTGGGTGTTCTTCTTGTAAATCCAGACTTCCTTGACGGTTTTGAGAAGATGCTGCGGGTCGGCTTCGTATAATTTGATTTGCGCGGCAAGAATAATTTTGGCCGTGATGTTTGTCTGCCTGTAATCGAAGGACAGTTCGGGTTTGGATTTTTCAAAAATATTGCCATCGTTGTCCATCAGGGTAACCGATTCGATGGCCGAGCCGAGGTCGCCGAAGATTCCGCCGGCGTTCATTCTTACCGCCCCGCCGATAGAACCGGGAATTCCCGCAAGGATTTCGATTCCGCCAAGTCCTCTGCGGACACAGTCGAGAACGAGCTTGCCTAAATCGGCGCCGGCGCCTGCGGTGAGGATAAGCCCATCGTGTTTGACTTTGCAAAACTCTTCGCCGTCGAGTTTTATTACGGTTCCTTTTACGCCTTCGTCACGGACGAGAAGATTAGACCCGAAACCCAAGACCCGCATCGGCACGCTGTTTTCAGAGCAGCGTTTGACAACATCGGCGAGCTGAGCGATAGTCTGCGGGCGGATAAAGTATTCCGCCCTGCCGCCGAGCCCGAACCATGTGCTCTGGCCGAGGGGATAGTCCTTTTTAACTATTTTTTCCAAGCCATTGAATATATTCATCCGCAATTTTCCAGACATTGCCGGCTCCCATAGTAATTAAGATATCGCCGGATTTTACATTACTTTTGAGCAGTTCGCAAATACTTTCAAACGAATCGAGAAACATCGCATTGCTGCCGTTTTGCCTGATTTTATCGACGAGCATCTGCGAATTGACATCGTTTTTAGATTTTTCCGTGTCCCTGACAAAATAGATATCCGGCACAATGGTCATATCGGCCAGTTTGAAACTTTCGGCAAAGTCCCTAAGCAGGAACCTTGTCCTGCTGTACTGGTGAGGCTGGAAAACGCAGAAGATTTTCCTGCCGTCGTATTTCTGCCTCATAGCTTTAAGGCTGGCCTTAATCTCGGTCGGATGATGGGCGTAATCGTCGTAAACGGTAATGCCGTTGATCTCGGCCTTTTTCATCAGCCGTCTGTCCATTCCCTCAAAGCCGCCGAGGACATTCAGTACATCTTTGCCGTCGAGTCCGAGCGTCTCGGCAGCGGCGATAACGGCAAGGGCGTTTTTGACATTATGCTCGCCGAGCAGTTTTATAGATGTTCTGCCAATTTCTTTTTGGCCGTTTAAACATGTAAATTCCGTTCTGTCGGCAAATAATTTTATCTGTCGGGCGGAATAATCGAATGTGTCTTTCAGGCCGAAAGTCAAAATATGCCTGTCTCTTAAGACGGGAAGCAGTTTGGCGACATTGGCGTCTTCGCCATCAGCTATCAGTACGCCGTCCGTCTTAATACCGCCGGCAAAATCGCCGAAGGCGGAGACTATCTCGCCGATATCAGAATAATAATCCAGATGGTCCTGCTCGATATTCAGGATAATTCCGACAGATGGGTGAAGATTAAGAAAACTTCTGTCATATTCGCAGGCCTCGGCGATGAAGACCTCGCTGGAGCCGATGCCCGACGAGGAGCCGAGCTGCGTAATGTCGGCGCCGACGACAAAGTTTGGTTCAATGCCGAGTTTTTTCAGGACATAAACCAGCCAGCCGGTCGTGGTACTTTTGCCGTGAGTTCCGGCAATGGCGACGCCCTTGTATCTGTCCATAACCAGGCCGAGCATCTGGGCGTATTTGTAAATCATTATTTTTCGGCGTCTGGCTTCTATAAGTTCAGGATTGTCGTCTTTCACGGCGGCGGAAATGACCACGCCGTCGATGTCGTCCGGCAGGTTATCGGCGCTGTGGCCCATTTTTACAGCCACCCCGCCGGTGGACAAACGCTGGGTCAGAATTGAATCCTGCATATCAGAGCCGCTGACAAGGGCTTTTTCCTTCATTAAAACAGCGGCAAGGGCGCTTGTCCCGACACCGCCAATACCGATGAAATGGTACTTTTTATCCTGGGCCGGTGATTTCTTTTCCATATTTCTGTTACCAATAGGCACAAAATACTGATGTGCATTTTTAACAGGTCTATAATCGGTAATCTTCAAATAAAAACTCCGTTTTTTCCCTTTAAAAACCTATTTATAGCTTCAAAATCACCCCTTTGCAATAACAATCCCCAAAGAGAAAAATCCTCGCATATAAAAAATAAAAAGTCCTGAACAAGGTCTTTGTGTCTGCCGTATATTTTAACAGAAAGTGAAAAAATGTAAGTCTTCTTCGACTCCTCCTATGCTTATATAGATGGCGGCGGCTCTTGGGGAATAAGGGCCGCTTTTTTTTGCGCCCTATAATTAGAGTAGTTTAACGCCGGCCTGCCGGCACCGGTCAATCATATCCTGCGGCCAGATACTGGAATGCACTTCGCCTACATGCATTTTTCTCAGCAGGAACATACAAAGACGTGATTGTCCAATACCGCCGCCGATACTTAACGGCAATTCGCCGTTTAAAAGCCTCTTGTGCCAGGCAAATTCTGTCCTGTTAAGCGCGTTTCGGATTTCGAGCTGCTTAAGCATAGCGTCCCTGTCAACACGGATGCCCATCGAGCTTATTTCAAAGGCTCTGCCCAGTACCGGATACCAGAGGAAAATGTCGCCGTTAAGCCCCTTTTTGCCGTTGGTCGTCGGGGTAATCCAGTCGTCATAGTCAGGCGCCCTGCCGTCGTGGATTGTGCCGTCGGCAAGTTCACCGCCGATACCGATTATAAAGACAGCGCCGTATTCTTTGACGATTTTCTCTTCCCGCTGACGGGGGTCGAGGTCTGGATACATCTCAAGCAGTTCTTCGGTGTGAACGAATTGAATGTCCTTCGGCAAAATCGGTTTTATCTGCGGATGAAGAGTGCGGAGGTGATTTTCGGTTTCACGGATGGCGTTATATATTTTCCGCACTATGGTTTTGAGGAAATCGAGATTTCTCTGCTTATCCGTAATGACCCTTTCCCAGTCCCACTGGTCAACATAAATTGAGTGGATGTTGTCGAGGCTGTCTTCATCGGCTCTTATGGCGTTCATATCGGTATAAAGACCTTCGTCCGGCTTGAAATCGTAATCGGCAAGGACCATACGCTTCCACTTGGCAAGTGAAAACACAATCTCGGCATCGGCGTCGCTGTCGTCCTTTATCTGGAAAGTTACCTTTCTCTCGATGCCGTTAAGGTCATCGTTAATACCGGAACCTTTACGAACAAAAAGAGGCGCAGAAACTCGCTGGAGATTGAGGTTCCAGGCAAGCGTGCGTTCGAAATAGTCCTTTACTTCCTTTATGGCCTTTTCCGTCTCCCTCAGTGAAAGTATCGATTGGTATTTCGGGTCAATATGCAAATCAGACACATCCGGCTCCTTAAAAAATTTCGAGCCGATATTATAAGGATTTCGGCGGTTTTAGCCATAAAAAAACAGCCCCGATATAAATCGGGGCTGCGAATCCGTCTAACAAATCCGTTCGTCAAACGGCTATATAGGCAAATCACCTCATATGCACAACGATTTCAACTCTTCTATTCTTTGCCTTGCCGCTTGCAGTGGTATTCGGGGCCATAGGCTTGCCGGAACCACAGCCAATAGCTCTTATCCTGTCATCCGGTATGCCATTGGAATTAAGATGACGCAATACCGAAAGAGACCTTTCTGTTGACAATTGCCAGTTGTCTTTCCATTTGGATTTTCTGATTGGGTCATTATCGGTATGGCCGACAATATCTATCAGCCTGTTGCTGTACCTATCTTTCAGGACCGAGACGATGTGGTTAAGGTCTCCTTTGGCGCTGCCTTTGAGAGATGCCTTGCCGGAGTCATATAATATCGTATTCGGCAGTGTTACCGTTATGGTTCCCGCCGCTGTGTCAACATCTACCTGGTAATCGCCGAACTCCGTAACTTCGCCGGCGCTCCTGCCTGACTCAATTTGCTTTTCCAGGTCATCAATCGTCTGCTGTCCTTCAGCGAGCCTCGATGCAAGCTCCTGTTTTTCGGAGGCACTGCCTTCAAGCGTAACCTTGCAGTTATCGTACAAGCCCTTCAGATTCTGATGCTCGACGTTCAGGGCTTTGTATTTTTTCTTGTAACTGGTACAGCCGCTGATGAGACCAAAAGAAATAAGTAAAACAGTCAAAACTACGACTTTTCTTCTCAGAGTATTCATCGTCTAATCTCCTTATATCAAAAAAATCCATTTTAAATTCAGCGGTACCATACAAACTGCAGCCAGTTCATAACCGCATTATGTGAAATCATAACCGCAAAAACCCCCATTGACAAGAAGGGACCATACGGAATTTGTCTCATTTTCTTAAAAAATACACAAAAAACCGCCCAACTGAGTCCGAAAAACGGAGCGATGAAAAAAGCCACCACAACCGGCCAGGGACCCAGTACGGCTCCGGCAGCACCCATAAGATGAACATCGCCAAGGCCCATCGCCTCCCTGCCAAAGACGAAAGTGCCCAGAATTCTCGTTATCCAGACAACCGCACAGCCAATAAAATAGCCCCATAAGCTGCCGAAAAGCCCAGCGATGACAGGCACTTGCGAAAAATCTATCCACCAGTCCGCAAATCGAGGCACACGTTTATATATCTTAAAAGCAACAAAGGCGCCAAAAACTATCGGCAGTAAGAAAATTACCTCTTTTAACATTTCAAGACGATGATTGTAGTTTTCAGGCTGTTCGGATTGAGCATTTTCAGACTCTGTTTTCTCGCTTGGGTAGCTGGTCTTTACCAAACCTGCCAAGAGCAAAAAAATTGAAATAATTAGCCCGACAAGCCCGCCCGCCGCCAGAATTGCCACTTTTGCCGAGGCCGCGGGAAAAAGGTCGTAGCCTCGAATAACCTCAGGAACATAGAAAAACCTGGCAGCCGCAGAGCCGACAAAACCAACAGCCGTAACAAGCCAGCAGATAGAAAGCGGTATGACATATAATTCAAGGTCAATCGCCGAGACCGCTAAAAAAGAGGCCAGCATAATAATATGCACAAGATAAAAAATATATCCGCCTTCGTAAAATCCGCCTACGCCCCTTCTCAAAGATGTCTGAAAATAAATCCAGTAAAGAGCAACAAACAGCAATGCTGTCAGCAGTTCGACAAAAAAGTATCGAGGTGAAATCCTCGCTTTGCATTTTCGGCACTTGCCGCACAGAAGCAACCAGGACAAAAGCGGAATGTTATCATAAAAAGCTATCGGCCTTTTACAGAACGGACACGCCGAGCCGGGATGAACAAGCGACAAATCTTTCGGCAGTCGATAAATTACGACATTAAGAAAACTGCCGACACAGGCGCCGATTGCGAAAAGGAAAACAACCAACAATCCATCAGGTATAATAATGCATCCTGCCAAATATTATTCCTTATTTTTATTTACCAGTCCCGCGACTTTCATTTGCAAACCGAACAGACGAATAAATCCTGTCGCATCCGTCGGGTCGTACTCATCGCCCATCGTGAAGCTTGCCATCTTGGTACTGTAAAGACTTTTTGGGCTTTTAATTCCAGCCGGTGTGCATCGGCCCTTGTACAACTTCATCTTTACCGTGCCGGTTACGTTTTGCTGCGTTACATCGACAAACGCATCCAAAGCGTGGCGAAGCTGACAGAACCACTGGCCGTAATAGACCATTTCAGCGTATTTTAAAGCAACCTGCTGCTTGTAATGCAGCGTTTCACGGTCAAGGGTCAGAGTCTCCAGTGCCTTATGAGCTTCGACAAGGATAGTTCCGCCCGGCGTTTCATAAACGCCGCGTGATTTGATGCCGACGAGACGATTTTCAACAATGTCAGCCTGACCGACGGCGTGGTTTCCGCCGATTTTGTTAAGCTGCTCGATGATTTTTACAGGAGCGGTCTTTTTGCCATTAAGCGCAACGGGAATACCCTTGGAAAAACCAATCGTAACATACTCCGGCTTATTCGGCGCTTTCGAAACTGGATTCGAAAGGACGAACAGGCGATCCAATGGCTCGTTTGCCGGGTCCTCGAGTTCAGCGCCTTCGTGACTGATATGCCACAGGTTGCGGTCACGAGAATAGATTTTCTTTACGCTCTGTTCGATTGGTATTTTATGTTTTTTGGCGTATTTAATCGCAGCCTCTCTGCTTGTCAGTTCAAACTTCGGGTCCTTCCACGGAGCGATGATTTTCAGCTTCGGAGCAAGCGCCATAAAGGTAAGTTCGAACCGTACCTGGTCATTGCCTTTGCCGGTTGCGCCGTGGGCGACGCCGATAGCGCCTTCGGCCTGAGCGACCAAAACCTGATGTTTGGCAATCAGAGGCCGGGCAATGCTTGTACCGAGCAGATAGCCGTTTTCGTAAATAGCCCCGCTCTTCAACATCGGCCAAAGATACTCGGTAACGAACTCCTTGCGGAGGTCCTTGACGATGCACTTTACCGCACCGGAGGCCAAAGCTTTTTTCTTAATTCCGTCAAGCTCTTCGCCCTGACCGAGGTCGGCGGCAAACGCTATAACATCATAGCCGTAGTTTTCCTTGAGCCACGGCAGAATTACACTGGTATCGAGTCCGCCGCTGTAGGCGAGAACGACCTTTTTATTCGATGACTTTGCCATTTATAACTTCCTTAAATTCAGCCACAGAGCCTTTTTTTATCATAGCCACAGAGAACACAGAGCTCACAGAGGCTATATGTTTTAATTATAAAAGATTATACAATGCCGTTATGATTTAGCAAGAAGTGAAAATGGAACCACGAATAACACGAATTTTCACGAATTAATTTAGACACGGATTGTTTAACCAGCAGCGGAAACCATCCGAAAACAGTTTGTTAGTTTTTAAGACCTGCTAAAAAGTTATTATTACTGTGTAAACCAACTTAGCCGCAAAGGCAACTGATTTTGAGAGAAATTTCTTTACTTAAGCAGAGTCGAGATGGTTCTTTTTTGGGGCATTCAATTGTTTGGTCGGGCATATTAAACCATTATCAGCTGTTTAAGATTTGTTGTTGGATTTTTCTTGCTGGGTAGTTTTTTGAGAAAGCTTCTCTTGATCATGTGATGATTCTACGATGTGGATAGGTATTGACTTTGACCCCTGAAAGATCCCAGCTAAACCTTTTCGGATTTGCAATTGTTCATATTCTGTTTCACCATAGCCAGCAGGAGTATAAGCTCCTCGTTTGAGCAAGACTTTATCAAAGTGATAATTTAACGATTCAGCCATCTTAGCAAGGAGCTCAATAAGAAGTTCGTCTTTCCTTGAAACCCATGTATTACACCTATTTTGATAGCTTGTTTTGTCTTCTGCGGGAATATCAATACCGGGCTTTGCTTGTAGTTGTTGCGGATAATTAAATAAATGATCTCTAAGTTCAGACCATGCCTCAATAACTGCTTCTTCTTTTTTTCGCTTACCACGAAAAATTGCATAAACCATGCCTTTGCCAGAGAAAGTGACATCAATCATATTAAGTGCCTGCACGTGTTCCGGAACGAGGGGACGAGCTCTGGTTGCCATCAAGACCATGAACAACCTTCTCTTTTCTTCGCGTTTCTGTTTTAAAAACTCAATGAGTTGTTGTGCTTGTACAGCCAGAATAGGGCCTATTATTATTGCGATAATAGTCAATATTGCAAGTAGAGTTGTCATGTGACATCCTTTTATTAAACATAAATTTAACTAAATCATCATACGGCCTCATGATGAGGCAATCCTTTTTTACTTTTCACTCTCTCGCCCTGCAATTAGTCGTTAGTATATAGTCGTTGGTTGTTAGCACTAAATACCATTCACTAAATACTAAACACTACTCCAGCGATGCACTCTCTCGCCCTCAAAACAGTTCCGCCTACATCTTTAAATCAGACTACGGAGGATAACGCCTTTGTTAAGTGAATTCCTTAACTCGTTTATTGAGATACTTTATCCATTTCTCCAACTCTTCGGCTACAGCTGAGGGCTCAGCACCAACCTCAAACAATTTATGATGGAGTTCTTCCCCGCGACTCAACAAGCACTCATATTCTACAATTGCCCAGATTACATCCTTAAGTGTCTTATTAGAGTCTTGGAGGAGGGTGTCGTAGTGAGCACGTTCCTCCACAGTGGTAGATAGGCTATAGGGTGCATTGATCCGGTTCATAATGAGAGAATTCAATAAATCTTTTTCAGAAGCATCCGGGAATTTCGCCTTAAGACGCCTATATACATTGATCTGGGTGTCTATCATTCCCTTGAATCCCAACGAAGGGAATACTTGAATCAACAGCCCTTTGAAAAATGCTTCGATCCTTCTGAATATTGTCATTACTTAGCCTAACATAATAATACCTGTGGCAGAGCTATACAACACTTTTGCCTACCAATTCGATTTTATCTTATGGATATTTCCTCAGAGCATCTATTAATGCTACCAAACTTGAACTTATAAAACAATAAATTTTTTATTTCTCTGTGCTCTCTGCCTGCCCTCCGTAGTCCATAAGGGACGAAGGATGGGTGTCCTCTGTGGCTGAAATTATTTGCCGCCAAATCTATTGAAATGGAGGATTTTTTTCAGCGGTCTTTTGGGAACGTGCAGGGTATCTTTGTCATCAAGATAATACTTTGTATCCTCTGTTTTTGCATCTTCCATAACGGGTTTTTCGGCAGGTTTGCCCAGGGCCACCACAGAATCGATATGGTATTTGGGGGCGATATTTAAAATCTGCGATATTTTTTCCCTGTCGATTAAACCGAGCCAGCAGGAACCGATGCCCTTGCCCCATGCGGCAAGCAGGATATTTTCAATCGCCGCGGCGGCATCGACAGCGGCAGATCGGAAGACACACGTCTGAACTCCAGTCACCAGA
>JAHJUV010000075.1 GCA_018828825.1 Planctomycetota bacterium
TCTTTATTATTAATAATTCAATTGCTTGTTTTCTGCGTTCCTCGAGCTGTTTTTGTGTCCCTATTGGCCTCATACAGAACCCTGTTATTTTTGATTTATTCGTTCAACAACCCCCACCAACTCCGCCAACCTCTCAATTTTATCCGCCTCTGGCGGATATCGAGCGGGCTCCTCAAATCTTAAGGCAACCTCTAAAAATACGTCTTGTCATTGCGAGCGCAGCGAAGGTTTACCCACCTTTTACCCGCCTCTGGCGGGCTGGCGGGCAATCTCGTTTTTGTCCGCTCAGGGATGGCTTGCGCCAAAGCAATAATGAAGATCGCTTTGTCGTCCCGACTCACCTGCTGCCTCATCTTGCGATGAGAAGCGCAGAGGCATGTCGGGACTCCTCGCAATGACATTTTTAGAGGCATCCTTAAACTTTGGTAATTCGGATTTATTTAGGATTCTTGTCCATCCGAAGATTTATCGAAGGCGGATAGAGTTTAGTGCTTAGGATTTTGTTCGGTAATCTGTAATCTGATTTATCCCGGCAGATACATTACCCGTGCCTGCCCGACAAGGTAGAAGCTGCCTGTGATGCAGATTAAATCCTCTTTGCCGATCGCGCTCGATGCGATGCGAAGCGATTCTCTGAGGCTCATCGCTGTCTGGCACATCTTGCCGCAGATCTCCGTGTACATATCCGAAAGGTCCTGCGGGTACATCGCCTTGGGCGAATTGCTCCGCGTAAATATCACCTTATCCGCTCCGTACTGGAGCTGTTCGAGCATACCTCTGACATCTTTATCCTGGCCGCATCCGAAGATAACAATCATCGAATCGTAAGGCACATGCTGGCCGATGGCATGGACAAGTGCACGAATACTCGATGCGTTATGAGCCCCGTCTATCAGGATGCGGGGGTCGGTATGTACGATTTCCATTCGTCCCGGCATCTTTATATCTTTCAGGCCCGCGATGGCTTTGGCATCGTCTATTTTATATCCGCCTGTCTTGAGAACATCGAGCATCGCAATCGCCAATCCGCAGTTAATCGCCTGGTGTTCGCCCGGCAGCGGAACCTTAAGGTGTTCGAATTTACTGGTCGGCGTTGTCAGGCATATTCGAGTATGCGGCCCGTGTTCGCGAGACGACTCGAATCTGTATGAAAAGTCGATATCTTTGCCCGTAACCCAAAGCGGTGCCTTTACCGCCAGCGCTTGTTTCTTAATTTCCTTCATCGCCAGTGCTTCCTGCGGCACGCTTATTATAGGGATGCCTTTCTTTATAACGCCGGCTTTTTCTTTCGCTATGCTGTCGAGCGTATTGCCCAGCAGGTTCTGGTGGTCGATGCTGATGCTTGTCATTCCGACCACGGCAGGTTCGAGTACGTTTGTGCTGTCGAGTCTTCCGCCAAGGCCGGTTTCGACGACCGCTATATCGACTTTCTTATCCACAAAGTACAGAAATGCTATTGTCGTGAATATCTCGAAGAATGTCGGCATATCGGCCTGTCCTGAGCTTGCCGGTGGTGAGCTTTGCCGAACCGTCGAATGGGTTTTTGCCATTTTTTCTACCGGTGCGTATATCCGGTTAACCAGACCCAGAAGTTCTGTATCGGCTATTCTTTTGCCGTTAACTTCGATTCGCTCGTGCAGGTCAACAACGTGCGGCGAAGTATAGAGCCCGACCGTATATCCATTCGCCTGCAGCATCCGCGCCAGCATCGTCGCCGTCGACCCTTTTCCCTTCGTGCCGGCAATGTGGGCTGTGGCGAGTTTTTTGTGGGGATTGGCCACGAGAGACAAGAGCTTCTCCATCCGTTTAAGACTAAACGTTGTTACATTATAGCGCAGACGAGACTGCTTCTCGTAGTCCGTACGAGTAAACAAATACTCCAAAGCCTGCTTCGTTGTGCGAAACCGCTTTGCAGTCTTGACCGCGGCAGTCTTGCCAGACTTGGGCGCCGCTTTTCTATTTGTGCTTTTCCGTGAAACCATAAGCCCCTTACAATAGCAATAAAACAATACCAAGTCAATTTATAACCCGTTATTAGCAATAACAGCGTTGTCTATCCTTTTATCCCTGTTTTTTAACGTCTTATAAAACATACGGTTATAATTAAAATTTCGGCCTAAATTTAATCTGTTTTTCTTAATAGTTTTAGGATTCAGCGAATCCATTTTTACCGTCATTCTGTTACTTTTTACGAAAAAACTGTGAAATACTTATTGATTTTAGACCTAATTCGGATAAAAAGATTACAAAATCTTCCCTTCTTCCAGGAGAAAATTTGGTAGGTCACTCACAAAATATACGCGATTGGCTCAAAATTGTTCGTTCTGAGGGCATAGGGCCGGTTATTTTTGGCCGTCTTCTCGAACATTTTGGCTCGGCAGAGGCAGTCATTGCTGCTTCGGTAAACGGCCTGGCACAGGTCGACGGCGTCGGACAAAAAACGGCTGAAAAAATAGTCCAATCGAGAAAAAACTTCGACGCTGAAAAGGAAATCTCACTGGCCGATGAAAACGGCGTCTGCATTATCAATATTTTGGATAGCCGGTATCCGCCGTTGCTGAAAAAGATTTATGACCCGCCGCCAGTGCTTTACGTCAAAGGCGATATTCAGCCAGGCGATAATCTTGCCGTCGCAATCGTCGGGGCCCGCAGGTGCAGCCATTACGGAAGTGAACAAGCCTCACGTTTTGCACATCTGCTCGCATCGGCAGGATTTACTATCGTATCCGGTATGGCAAGGGGTATCGACTCATCCGCCCACAGCGGAGCATTAAGCGCAGGCGGAAGAACGATTGCGGTACAGGGGTGCGGACTATCGAAAATTTTCCCGCCTGAAAACAAACAGCTATTCGAGAAAATCTGTGCAAACGGAGCGTGCGTCAGCGAACTGCCGATGGAGTACGAACCATTGGCGGAGAATTTTCCGCCTCGGAACAGAATTATCGCAGGACTTTCGCTTGCGACAATCGTTGTCGAGGCGATGCCGAGGTCCGGTGCACTGATTACGGCGCGGGCGGCGATGGAAAACAGCAGGGAGGTAATGGCTGTGCCGGGCAGAATCGATTCGCCGCTATCGAAAGGGCCGCACAGGCTGATTAAAGATGGAGCAAAACTTCTCGAGTCGGTCGAAGATGTAATTGAGACTTTGGAATTTCTGCAAAAGGATTTTGCCGAGCATGTAAAACTATCGACGAAGCGGGCAGTTGAAAAAACTGAAACGCTGTTTGATATTTCAAAATTGAATTTAACAGTTGTAGAGAAGAAGATAATTGAATGCCTTGACAGTGAGCCGGTACATATAGAGCAGATAATAAGTCAGACATCTCTTGCGGCGGGAAAGGTAAACGCGGTTTTGGTTTCGATGAGACTGAAAGGAATAGTCAAACATCTGCCGGGCGGATACTTTCTTAAGAAAATTGGTTGAGGTTGGAAAGAAAAAGAGATAGAATTTTGGCAAAGTCGCCGGAAGGGTGAAAATGTTTAAAAAGAATTGGAAAATTAAAGAGGAAATGAAAAATGAAAACAATAGAAGTTAAAGTACAACGAGACCATTTGGAATTGCTTTCAAGGGGTAAAAAACCAGTATTGGCAGTCGCAGAACTTATATGGAATGGACTTGATGCAGATGCTAAAGAAGTAGTTATAAGTTTTGGTAGAAATGAAGTATCGGGGATTGGTTCCATAATGATAGCTGATAACGGTAACGGTATACGTATGGATGAAGCAGAGGAGGCTTTCACAAATTTGGGGGGGTCTTGGAAAAAAGCTAAAGGGACAACAAGAACGTTAAGACGGTTATTACATGGAAGAAGGGGCAAGGGAAGATTCAGGGCATTTTCACTGGGGAAAAAAGTCGAATGGGAAACGTGGTACGATCGCGATGGGAAGACAATGACGTACAAAATAACGGGTAATAGAGATGAACTTGGTAAATTCCAGATTGGGGATGAAACAAATGTTAAGGCCAAAACTGGAACAAAAGTTAAAATAACTGGAATTGAACAAAATTTTCCTTCACTCGAACGTGAAAATGCTATAGATGAGATTACAGAACAGTTCGCTCTTTATATGTCAGAATATTCAAATATAAAAATAAAATATGATGGTAAGTATGTCGATTGGGCGGAGGTTAAGAATTTAAAAAAGGATTTTGAACCATTTGATGTTGAGTTAACGAATGGCTCGAAGGCAATAGTGGGACTTTCAGTTATTGAGTGGAAAAATTTAATAGGAACTCGGAGACTGCTTCTATGTGGTAAGGATGGATTTACATACGATGATATCCCGCCAGGAATTCACGCACCTGGCTTTGAATTTACCGCTTATATCAAGTCAGATTTAATAGGGAAAATGGATGAAGAAGGTACTCTGGCACTAGGAGATATGCATAAGGATTTAAAAAGGGTTTTGGATGTGGCCAGAGACAAGTTGAAAGATTACTTTAGAGAAAGAAGTTTGTATGTAGCGGGGAAAGTTGTTGATGAGTGGAAAAGAGAGGATATTTATCCGTACAAGGATGAGCCAAAGGATATTATAGAGAGCACAGAACGAGAAGTTTTTGATATTTGTGCTTTACATATGAATAGATATGTTCCTGACTTCGGGTTTGCGCCATCAAAAAGTAAAAGTCTGTCACTTCAACTTTTAAAACACGCCATTGAGACAAGCCCTACTGCCGTAAGACGCATATTTACCGAGGTGCTGGAACTCCCAGAAGAAAAACGAGAAGAACTTGCAAAAATACTAGAAACGGTATCTTTCTCGGCTTTAATAAATCTTGCTAAGACTGTAACAAACAGGTTACAATTTATAAATGGGTTCGAACAAATTGTTGGAGACAAAATAATTGCTAAATATATTAAAGAACGAAGTCATCTTCAACATATTATCGAGACCGAACTCTGGATATTTGGTGAGCACTATGCTTTTTGCTCCCCTCGTGGGGGAGATATATCGTTAAAGAATGTTCTTACAGCACACCTGAATATAATGGGGCGAACCGAGCTTACTCCTTATATCGAGGCAGAGAATCTGAAAGACATACCGGATCTTTGTCTTTATCAGCAGTATATATATGGCAGAGAGGATGAATACGAAAATCTTGTTATTGAGCTAAAGAAACCAAAGGTTGATCTGAATGAAGATCATCTTGCCCAGATAAAGAAATATGCTCGCGCTGTTGCAAACGACCCTCTATTTGATAAGAAGAAAACAAGGTGGACTTTTTATCTTGTAAGCACAAATTATGATGAGGCAATTGAGAATGAATGTAATCAAAAGGATCGAAGATACGGACAGGTATTTGTCGCAAAAAACTACGAAATTTGGGTAAAGCGTTGGGGGGATATTATACAAGAAGCAAAAGGGCGACTGGAATTTGTAAGGAAACAGATGGGCTATATTGTAAAAAATAATGAAGAAGGATTGGAGTATCTGCGCAAAAAGCACAGAGAATATTTGCCTGAGGAAATGACAGTGTGAGTGTAGAGATGAAAAAATAAAACCTCTGACTGATAACGTGGTTTAAACATTTTCATTTTTTGTAGTTTTTCATCAACGGAAATTCTTTTTGAGAATTTGCGTTGCGCTCGGTTTTGTATTTTCGTAAATCCTCATTCAATAAAATACTCCTGAACGGCTCATATTGAAAGCAGGGGAAATTCAAGGGGGCGAATTCCTCATCGCCCGAGAGCAAAACGAATTTGTCCCGCGCAAAGGCGGCAACAATACGATTGGCAGAATTGTCCGGCAATTGGAAAACCAACTCCTTTCCATCGGCAGGCATAAATTTTGCCGAGCAGTAAGTTCTTTTGCCCTGGTGCTTGATGCAAACGCCAAAAAAGCCTGTATCGTTATTGGATTTTTTGTTCAGATTGTTTTCTCTTCTGGTTGCGAAACGCAGATTAGACCTGCAGTTGTCAAAAGGATTCCTGTTTCTGTGGTCAACGAGCTGGCCCTTCTTGGCGCCAGTTACAAAACGGGAAAGTGGGACATATCGCGAAGGGTTTTTGCCGATGATGACGACCGGATAGCCATCGGGGGACATACGTACGGATTTAATATCGCCATTGTATTTTCTGCGAGGTTCGACAGAGGTATTAAAAATTTTCAAATAAATGTCAGGGTCAACTTTGATGATACTGCCCTGAAGTTTGAACATCAAATAATCGATTTTGCGTTTAGTTGTCATAATATTTCCTCGTATAAAATTGCTTTGGTTTAAATTTTAAGAAATGGATTAAAAACTCAACAGAGCCCCGAATGTAAATGAGGGGTAATTCCGCAACCGTTTTACGATTGACGAAACCAGCATCGCAACCGTTACCGCTTGCCGTAAAATCTTAAATCTTATATTTTCAATCTTAAATTTGTTAGGCATTTGCCTAACAACACCGGTATTGTACCATATTATTAACAGAAAATCAAGGAAAAAACGTCAAAAAAGGGGTGAAAGTGCGAAAATGATGGGTATCGGTATGCGGACTGATGTCCTGATTCCCGGATAATCTGCTAATTGGCTGTCTATTTTACGAGCCGCGAGTTACGAATCGTTTATAACAAAATTTTCAGCGGCCAGAACGTTGCGTAAACAGCCTTGAACATTATTGCCAGAACGAAATCTATTGCCAGAATCATAATAAAGCTGCCGACGAACGCTTCTGTGCAGGCTTGTCCGACGCCCTGAGCGCCTTCTTTGCAATGGAATCCTTTATAGCAGCTCATGCCCGCAATTGCCGCCCCGAAGAAGAATCCCTTTATGATACCGATTGTCATATCCCACATTTCTACTCCGGATGCGCTGAAGTTCCAGTATGCCCTGCTGTTTATCCCGAAGTGCATCACGCTGATTACATAGCCCCCGATAATTCCCAGGAAGTCGGCGTACACAATCAAAAATGGCGCCAAAAGCAGACATGCGATTAATCTTGGCGCGACCAGGTATCGAATAGGGTCTGTCCCCATACTCCTGACGGCGAGTATTTGTTCCGTAACGTTCATTGTTCCGAGCTCTGCCGTCAGTGCTCCGCCGACCCTGCCGGCAAGCATCACTGCCGCCAACACCGGTCCGAGTTCCTTAACCACCGACAGATTTATCAGCACTCCAAGATGTTCTTCAACCCCCATCCCTGCAAGCTGGTCATACGCCTGTATCGCCAGTACCATTCCCACAAATGCCCCGGTAATCATCACGACCGGCACACTGCGGACGCCGATGGCGAGCATCTGGTTCCATATCAGCGGGTAGGTCGCGGGGCGAAGACAGGCGGCGGCCGAGGCGGCGGCCGAGGCGACCTGGAAGCGGGCGAACCTGCCGCAATTATTCACAGCCCGAATCACCCA
>JAHJUV010000076.1 GCA_018828825.1 Planctomycetota bacterium
CCCGAAGATATTGGCGAACTTGAAAAGGAAGTTTGTGAATCCATCAGTCGTATGCGTTGGCAACAATCACTATTACTATCTTTTTTCAAAAAGACTAAACTCAAATTATGACGCGTTCCATTATTTACGCAAAGGTCAATAGTTCTTCAGGACTACTTTTAAGTTGTGTTTCCATTAAATTAGTTATCAAATAGAGTGACCCTTGGTCCTACTTCCGCATAACCCAGAATCAATGTAGATTGATTAATGGATATGGGCACATGGGATAGCTTAAGCCAAAACATTGTGTCTGAACTATCGCATATTGTCGATAGATAATCGACCAAGGGCCACCACTTATCGCTAAAAAGTTTTATATTATTTTGACATTCCTTCCTTTTTTTAAGATCCTCGAAATTTATTTTTTTCCTCAGTAGTACATAACCAAAATTCTATCTCTTTTTCTTTTAAAACAGTTAAACGTCCCCTATTTTTATGGTTTGGATTTACCCATCCACAACCGAAACTTGCCGGCCTCGTAAAATGTCGCAACTTTCTCATCGGAGTCATTTCGATCCTGTGGAGAAATCCTTTTAAAATTTCTATCATGGGTTAACTCCTATGCCGTACTATGAATCGCATAAATGAACATGTCAACTCAAATATTATTTCAATTTCATTTTCTAATACAGCGTCATTATGTTTTACATAGGTATTTTGGTATTTTGAGTAATAATCCAATAGTTTGACTAACATATTACATAATTCTTTAGACCCACCTTTTCCATCTATATACTTTCCAAGATTGTTAATTTGATTTTCCAAAGATTTATTATTGCCAAGAATCGCTTGCAATAACTTCTCTAGTGAAAGACGTAAATCATCTAATAGATTACGGGAATAGATTTGGGATTCATATTTCCCTAACGCAGCATTATATAGTTTCATAGCATCTGGATAATCGTTAAGCCAATGCTTTGTTTCTTCTATCAGTTCTGTGTTTAGTTTGGTAGTTTGATTTGTTAGCAAGTGACCGTATTTATTAAGAAGTTGAACTCTGAGATTTCGAACATCTTCGTTGTCCTTGAAATCATCTATTTGACATAATTCATTGATAATGTAAATTTGCTGCTCAGGCGAAAAAGACAGAAGGTTGTTTTTGAGAGCTGTCCTTTTATTTGGCACAGTACTTGGAAAAGGGTAGGTCATATATGGAATGTTTACATCAAAATCGGCAGCGTAACCGCTTAGATAATCAACTATTTTAGAGCCGGATAGGCCGCTATTAGTTTCTCCAAGTATTGCACACGCTTTTATTACAAACGCTATCGGAATCATATTATCCTAGAATTCATTATTAAAAAATTCTACTCTCTTTCTCCTCAAACTCAACCGAAATATTTTATGGTTAGCCCCCGGACCTGCCTGTCCTCCGTAGTCTGTCTTGACGAAGGATGGGTGCCGGGGGTTCGTCGTTTAGCCATCGCCGGTACGGCGATGTTCTTTTGCTTTAAGGCATAATCGCGCAGCGATAACAAATTTCAAAATATAGACCCGGGTCAAGCTTGCTTGATAGAGGGGCTATTTTAAATTTTTTAATCCCTTTGGGATGTCTTAAAGCAATTCTGACAGTGTTAATCCGTGTCTAAATAAAATAGTGTTCATTCGTGGTTAAATTATGTTCGCAGAACACCACCTTAAAGCAATAGCGTCTCTGTGCGTTCTGCCTGTCCGCCATGGTCCCTTAGGGACGACGGCGAGTGTCTTTGTGGCTATTTTTTCATAACCTCTGTTAAACTGCGCAAACTTTAACGACTTTGCCGCCGCAATCCCCGTAAAATCTGGAAAACTCCCCTATCCTTTAAATATATCTCTGGCTAAAATGGGTATATAAATACATCTTATCTTCATTATCCAATATAAAATTATTAAAAAAAATATTTTTTTACTTTCCTATTTGCATTTCCGGTTTGCCTCCTTATACTAACGTGTTCGTTTTTGGCGATGGTTTTGCAGGGACTCCCTTTGCATTTTTTTGTTAAGGGGCGGTAATTACTATCGTTTCAGTATTGATATAGCCGATTAAGGCTTTTCGTGAAGTGTTTTTTGCTTCACGTCGAAGCGAAGCGTAGATCCCGACGCATCGGGACTTCACGAATAACGTAATACGATGTTGAGCATCTGCTGCTGTAGCTCAGCTGGTAGAGCGCATCCTTGGTAAGGATGAGGTCATGGGTCCAATTCCCATCAGCAGCTGAATTTAATATATTGTCCTGCAAAACGCAGGCTTAAGTAAATGGTTAAAAGCCGCCATAATGGCTTGATGAAATAAAACTTAATAACAGATTTTGACAGAATTTATAAAGACAAATTGGAGGTTATCACAATATGGCTAAGAAAGAAGTTTTTGAACGGAAAAAACCGCACGTTAACGTCGGTACCATTGGTCACGTTGACCACGGCAAAACTACGCTTACTGCTGCGATGACAAAGGTTATGGAGCTCAAGGGCTTGAGCAAATTCAAATCCTATGATGATATTGCCAAAGCCTCTGAGTCGCAGGGCAGGCGCGACCCTACCAAAATTCTTACAATCTCCACTGCTCACGTCGAGTATGAAACGGCAAACCGGCATTATGCTCACGTCGATTGTCCCGGCCACGCAGACTATGTAAAGAATATGATTACAGGTGCCGCTCAGATGGACGGTGCTATCCTCGTTGTTAGTGCTTATGATGGCCCGATGCCCCAGACAAGAGAGCACATCCTTCTTGCCCGTCAGGTGAACGTCCCCAAAATCGTTGTCTTCCTTAATAAGGTTGACCTTGTTGACGACCCTGAGCTTATTGAGCTTGTGGAAATGGAAATCCGCGACCTGCTCAACAAATACGACTTCCCGGGCGAGGAAACCCCGATTATTCGCGGCTGTGCGGTTACAGCAATGAAAGCCACAAAGCTTGATGACCCCTCCTGTAAACCTATCGAAGAATTGCTCAAGGCTATGGATGAGTATATTCCAATTCCGGAGCGCGAAATTGACAAACCTTTCCTTATGCCGATTGAAGATGTGTTCAGTATTAAGGGGCGTGGTACTGTAGGTACTGGCCGTATTGAGCGCGGCGTTGTAAAGGTTGGCGAGGAAATCGCCATCATCGGCTTGAACAAGGAAACTCGCAAATCTGTCGTTACTGGTGTTGAGATGTTTAACAAGACTCTTGACCAGGGACAGGCTGGCGATAACGTCGGCTTGCTCCTTAGGGGTGTTGAAAAGAATGAGCTTGAGCGTGGTCAAGTTATTGCCGCTCCCGGCTCTATTACTCCTCACAAGCATTTCGATGCTGAAGTGTACGTATTGACCAAGGACGAAGGCGGAAGGCATTCTCCCTTCTTTGCCGGTTATAAACCCCAGTTCTATTTTAGAACCACTGATGTTACTGGCGCTGTAAAGGCCATTAAATCTCGTGAAGGAAAGCCTGCTGAGATGTGTATGCCCGGCGACAACATCGCGATGGAAGTTGAGATTATTTCGCCCATAGCTATGGAAGATGGCTTGCGTTTCGCTATTCGTGAAGGCGGCAGAACTGTCGGGGCGGGCGTTGTAATTAAGGTTCTTGAATAACTATTTCAAAACAAGACGGCAGTCCTCTTCAATGGGGACTGCCGTCTAAAAATCTTTAGACAGGGCAATTATGGCCAAAGGAAAAAAAAGAGAAGATGCTTGGCTCGAATGTAAGGAATGTGGTCAGCGCAATTACAGAACACAGATTAATGTCTCTCAGGGAACCCCTAAATTAGAGCTTAAAAAGTTCTGTAAAAAGGAAAGAAAGCGAACCGTTCACAAGTTAAGAAGGAAGTAACCGCTTATTATTGCCTAAGGCGGCCGATGTCCCTTATGAAGTTGATACTAAATAAGTGGCCGACGCCGCTTGATAAGTGGCTGACGACCCTTGTGAAATTAATATTAAACAAGGTCGGTTAATATTAAAATAATAGGCCGGTTAATACTAATAAATAATAGGCCAGTAGCTCAATTGGCAGAGCGTCGGTCTCCAAAACCGAAGGTTGGGGGTTCGATTCCTCCCTGGCCTGTTTTTAGGCCGGTGAGGGGGAAATAAGAGAGCCGGAGAGAGTGAAGAAATGAGATGGCTGGTGGGCGAAAGAATATTGAGTGAAGAAAAGAAAGAATAGGGAGCAAAAAAAGAACAAGCGACGAAGAAAAGTGAGGCAGTGGGTAGAAAACGACAGGGCCAGAGAGCAAGGGAATGATTGGGTGTGCTGAGAGAGATAAGAAGAGGAGGTAAAGGGAATAATAGAGTCGAAATGGTGATTTTTGCCGGATGGCAAATAGAAGAATAAAAACAAAAAAGGTAAGAATAGGAAATTGAAAAAAATAACAGAGTCGGAATAAGGGTTTTTTTGGTAGTCCGGCTTTCTCGCAGGAACGGGTTTGGCAGCTTTGAGAAGGGTTGGCTGATGTTGATTCGGCTTGCGAATAGGGAATTATAACAGGGTCGGAATAAGAGTTTTCGACAGGCAGTAATAGACGTAACAGGATTGGTCTTTTTAATAACGATGCGAATAGACGGAATGACAGACGGTAAAGGATTCGTCTTTTTAATAATTGAGGGTAGTGATGCTTATAGAAAAATACAAATGGGGCCAGGGTAAAGATACCCGACTCTGGAGCTCAGTGGCGGTAGCAGTCATAACGGCTATCGGCTGCTGGAGACTCTATGACAGGCTCCAGGCAACACTGGATGTGACCCAGACGAGAGGGCTGTGGATAAGCACAACAGTACCACTGGGCATCTTCGTGATAGTCGCAGCACTGCTGTACTGGCTCGTAAACCGGCCGATGGTGGCAGACTTTCTAATAGCAGCGGAAGGCGAACTGAAAAAAGTAAGCTTCAGTTCAAGACGCGAAATAGCAGTATCGACATTTGTGGTGATTATCGTTGTGTTCTTTATGGCGTTTATGCTCGGTGCGGCAGATTTCTGCTTTAATCTGTTTTTTACAAGCGTTATCGGGATTTAAATATTAGCCCCTAAGGGGAAGGATATATAGACTGATCCGCTAAAGCTACGAACGGACAAGATGGCGGACAAGACAGGATGAGTGATAATTTATGCGTTGGTATGTATTAAGAGTGGCCTCCAACCGGGAGGAGCAGGTAAAAGAGACGCTTTTGCGTAAGGTTACGCTGGAAGGGCTTGAAGACGTTGTCGGCAGAGTCGTTGTGCCCGTCGAACAGGTCAAGCGGATTCGCGGCGGCAAACAAAGAGTACAAAAGCGGAAGCTGTATCCGGGCTACGTATTTATGGAGATAGAACCGGATGCCGACGGGAAGATAGCCGAAAAGGCGTGGTTCCTGATAAAAGAGACAGTAGGCGTGGGCGACTTTGTCGGCACGGAAGGGCTGCCTGTACCGATGAGCGATACAGATGTAGCCAAGATGCTTGTCGAAGTTGAAAAAACCATGGAGCAGGCGACAGCGAATATCAAGGTCGATTTCGCCAAGGGCGACGTCGTTAAAATACGCGAAGGAGCCTTCGAGAACTTCGAGGGTATCGTCGATTCGATAGATTCGGAGCGCGGCGTAGTGAGAGTGATAGTAACAATATTCGGCAGGAGTACTCCGCTGGATATAGAATATTGGCAGATAGAAAAGGTATAACGAATTTAATATTTAAAATTTAATATTTAAAATTTCGTCAAACGGTTGCGGTTCCTCTTTCGCTTCCTCCTTCGTTAAAACTACGGAGGATAAGTGCGAGGCTCGTCCACCAGAGGCGGATAAATTTCGGTTGCGTCGAACGGCAAACGTGTTCAATACGCAGCGTTTGACTATAGAGCGAAAGGTTATAGTAAAGATGGCAAAAGCAATAACAGGCAAGATAAAATTACAGGCCAAGGGCGGCCAGGCAACACCGGCGCCTCCAATAGGCCCTGCATTAGGCCAACACGGCGTTAATATTGGACAGTTCGTTCAGCAGTTCAACGCGAGAACAAGCGAGCTTAACGGAATGATTGTTCCTGTGGAAATAACAGTATTCGCAGACAGGACATTTGAATTTATCGTTAAGAGCCCGCCGGCGGCGGTGCTGCTGAAAGAAGCTGCACAGGTCGCAAAGGGCAGCGGTACGCCGAACAAAGAAAAAGTCGGCAAGGTAACAGCGGGACAGGTCAAGAAAATAGCTGAGAGAAAAATGAAGGACCTTAATGCTTTTGACGTTGACCAAGCCTTTAAGATAATCGAGGGCACGGCACGGAGTATGGGAATTGAGATAGAAAAGTAACTTAAAACTAAAGGATACCTCTAAAAATTCATTTTGGCGGCAGAGCGAATCTTTTTGTCGCCGGTCTGCGTTAGACAAAAGCCACTTTATCTATTGATAAAG
>JAHJUV010000077.1 GCA_018828825.1 Planctomycetota bacterium
CATATAAAACTGGATAATCATTGTTAGGTAATTACATATTTTAGCAATAGAACATGGCGAGTAAGGACCACTACGTATCACAAACATACTTGCGGCTCTTTGTTGGGCCCAATGGTGGATTAGTGCCTTATTACAAGAATGCTCGTGTTATTGTTGGCAAATCCAAAAGCCCTAAATCAATATGCTTTGAAATAGAGGGTAATACAAACAAATACTTTGAATACCCTAGGATTCTCGAAAAACGTCTTCCTGCTTTTGAAAATCCATGGAAAGATAATGTCGATAGGTTAGAACAACGTGTTTTTAATGCAAAAACGAAATCCAAATTAGAACACCGTATTCTTGATGCAAAAACGAAGTTTGAATTAGCTGGATATATCGCCTTTTTAAGATTATGTACCCCAACAGCCAAACGAATTGCACAACAAGGGCTCTCTGATATGCACAAGTTTGTACAAGAGAGAGTAATGCTATCAACTACGGACAATGCCACCTATTTAAGTGATAAAGACAAATGTATTTTGCGTGAGGTGATTCTAAAAAGAGAAAGAGGACCCGATATCGAAAGGGAGCACGCTCATGCACAATGCATGGTGAGTTTAGACGGGGTGACATACAGATACTATTGTTCATCTTGGATGATTCTTATCAATGAGACAAATATCCCATTTATTACAAGCGATAATCCGGCAATACTGTACCGTCAAGACATTCAACAACAGATAGCTCAAACATATATACCGCTTAAACCATCCATGGCCTTGTTAATCACACCCGATCTCGATATTGATGACCCTACTTTGGAAGATGCAAAAAGGTATAGCAACAGTAAAAACGGTTTCGGTTTCATTCCGCAATCAGGTGTGACATGTGTGAACAAGTTCAATGAAGCTATCGTTAAGAGTGCAGAAAGAATGGTTCTTCATCAGAAAAAAGAGGATTGGCTTGAGCAATTAGTCCGCAAATATAGTAAGTAGCGGGTGGATGCAATCGTCTCTCATTTACCGACAGGCTGTTTTTCGCTTGCCCGACAGGTTCTGTCGAGTATAATCCAAATATGACAAAACTAAGCGTAAATTTGAATAAAATCGCATTGGTACGCAATGCGCGGACGTTAGGAATCCCGAGCGTAATCAAAGCGGCGAAAACGTGCATCGCGGCCGGTGCGTACGGAATAACAGTTCATCCCCGGCCGGACGAGAGACATATTAGATACAGCGATGTTTACGAATTGAAACCTGTGGCGGGCGGAGTCGAATTTAATATCGAAGGCAATCCGCTCCAAGGCAGGTATATGGAAATAATGCCGGACATCAGGCCTGCACAAGCGACACTTGTGCCGGACGTTGTCGGGGCGGTGACGAGCGATGCCGGATGGGATTTGAATGAAGAAAATTTTAGGAAACTGACGCCTATTATAAATAAGCTCAAGGAGCTTGGGATAAGGGTAAGTATTTTTGTCGAACCTGTGATTGAAACCGTGGAGGCGGCAAAGCAAATCGGGGCCGATAGGATAGAACTTTATACCGAGCCTTTCGCGAGGGCCTTTGCGGAAAAGAAAAATCTTGAGTCTCTGACGGCGAAATACGCAGCAGCAGCGAAAAAAGCTGCCCAAATAGGGCTTGGCGTCAACGCAGGGCACGATTTGAACCTTGATAATCTCAGCTACTTCTGCGAAAATGTAAAGGGCGTAATGGAAGTGTCAATCGGACACGCATTGATTGCAGATGCGCTCGATATGGGATTGGAAAAGGCCGTGAAGGCTTATTGTGAAATACTTGAGAATAGCTAAAAAAGAATTCAGAATACAGAATTCAGTAGTCAGTAGTAAAATATTTTGGATTTCCCGCTCCCTAAGGGATAAATTTCGCGGGAATGACACTTTGTGATAGGAGTTAAAAATGTTTAGCGGAACAATGGTAGCACTGATAACGCCATTCGATAGCGGCGAAGTGGATTTTAATACGCTCGAGGAACTTGTGCAGTTTCATATTAAAAGCGGGATAGACGGGATAGTGCCGTGCGGGACGACGGGCGAATCGCCAACGCTGAGCCATCAGGAACATAGACAAGTCATCGAACGCGTTGTGAAAACTGTCGGCGGAAAAATTCCGGTAATCGCAGGCACAGGCTCGAACAGTACGGCAGAGGCAATCGAACTTACGGCATTTGCGAAAAAAGTCGGGGCGGACGCATCGCTGCAGGTAACGCCCTACTACAATAAACCGACACAGGAAGGATTCTTCCAGCACTTCGCGGCGATAGCGGAAGAGGTCGATTTGCCGATGGTACTATATAATATACCGGGCAGATGTGGAGCGGGAATGGTGCCGGCGACAATCGCGAGGCTGGCGAAAATCGAAAATATCGTCGCAGTGAAAGAGGCAACGGGGAAACTGGATTATGCAAGCGAGATAGCAGACCTTTGCGATATTACAGTTTTGTCGGGCGACGATTCGCTGACGCTGCCGATTGCATCGGTCGGCGGAAAAGGCGTAATCAGCGTCGTGGCGAATATCGTGCCGGGCGATGTGAAAGAAATGACGGATTTGATTCTCGAAGGCGATTTCGTATCGGCAAGAAAATGGCACAATAAACTGTTCAAACTTTGCAAAACGATGCTGACCATGGCGACAAATCCGATACCAATAAAAGCTGCGATGGCAATGCTTGGTATGGCCTCGGAAGAGATGCGGCTGCCTATGACGCCATTGGAGGATTCGCAGAAAGAAACACTGCGAAAACTGCTGGCCGAGTACGGTTTAAATGTCTAACGAAAAGAGCGAATTCCCGATTTGAGCCTCGCAGGGAACTTGGCAGAACAGGTTTTAAGGCGACGCAGCTTGGCATCGGGGATGTAGCGGACAGAAATGTATGGGCTGGTCACATATGTAAAGGTCTCCGCAGGGCAACTGAAAAGTATCGAGGTATCCGGCGCCCGGGGCGTGGATATTTATGATTTGGCTGTTTTCACTGACCAGTGGCTGCTTGAAAAGTTGTCTTTCAATATTAACAGCGACGGCATTGTAAACTTTCTGGACTTTACCGTCTTTGCTAATAACTGGCAGGGCGATATGAATCAATTATCTCAGTTTGCTTCTCAATGGTTGCAGCGAAGTGCTTATAATGCTGATATTGCCCTTGCTCCCTCCGGCGATGGCGGACCCAGCCCTTTACAAAAAAGGCTCAGAAGTTGCCGCAGTCACTGCCCGCGCTGCGGAATTAAAAAAACAGCTCGATGAACTTTACACAAGATGGCAGCAGCTCGAGGCAATCCAATAACCCTGCTATTATGATGATAGGGTCCAGAGCCGCAACCGTCAGCAAACAGTCAAAAATACGCATTTTTTTCGCAAAAATTCATAAAAATGTGTGTTTTCCAGGGACAGCTATTTCCCCCTTTGTAAATGGAGTAAAAAATGTTATACTGTCGATGTTACCATAGGTTTTAATATCTATTGAAAGCGTAGAGGTAAGAAAAATGGCAGAGAAATTTCGTTCACAATTCGTGTTTTATGTAGCAATTATAGCCGTTGTGGCGCTCTTTGGAGCATCAGAGGGCTATGCAGCGCTCGGAAATGTTACTAACGTCACGCAAGATGGAGATATTCTTACGATATCAATCGGCTCGGACAAACTCGTGGTCCAAGTGTGCAAACACAATATATTGAATGTAGATTATCAGCCCGCAGGGCTGCTCAGTCCGGATACGCTTATTGTCGGAAATACCACTTGGCCCTCCATTGGAGCATCCATCGAGACGACAATAAATCCAATGGTTATTACTACGGATAAAATGGTCGTAAAAATAAACAAAATACCATGCAGGATATCGGTGTACGGCCTTCAAAACAATCTGTTGATTAAGGAACAAGACACAGAAGGCGTGTATGATGACGGACTAAAACTAAGCCATAACTCCGGAGATAATTTTTACGGCATAGGTGGATATGATGCGTGGGAAGATTCCTCTGCCGGAATACTCCGAAACAACGGCGGCAGCGTTCATGCAGGACAGCAAGGTGATTGCGGAGCGCCGATGGTATGGAGTAATAAGGGCTATGGCGTGCTGATAGATTCCGATGGGGGAAATTTTAGTATTACAAGCACACAGCTCAACTTCGATAGCTGTTCAAAAACAAATGTGAAATACTATGTTGTTGTGGGCAGGCCGGCGGAAATACTGAGCGGTATCGCTGAAATCAGCGATAAACCGCCAATGTTACCAAAATGGGCTATGGGCTTTACGAATAGTGAATGGGGAATAGACCAGAACGAGCTAATCCAGATTGTAGATACGTACCGTGCCAAGAATATACCTATCGATAATTTCACTCTGGATTTTGACTGGAAGGCCTGGGGAGAAGATGACTACGGCGAATGGAGATGGAACACATCAAAATTTGCCGACGGCAATTCGGGCGGCCTGAAAACGTTGATGGATTCAAAGGGAATCAAGCTGACCGGAATAATGAAGCCGAGAATACATGTCGATACCGTGCAGGGAACATACGCAACCAGTCACGGCTACTGGATACCGGGACAAAGTCCATATGAAGACTATTTTTCAGGACAACTGGTAAATGATTTGACCTTTGCCAGTGCGGGCTGCAGAACCTGGTTCTTCGACCACGCGAAACACGCCTTCGATACGGGAATAATCGGCTGGTGGAATGATGAGGCCGACCGCGCAGGTTTCGGTAACTTTGGCTTTCTGAATATGCAGAGAGGTTTGTATGAGGGACAGAGGGGATATTCCAATAAGAGAGTGTGGTCAATAAACAGAAACTTTTACCTCGGCTGCCAGCGATATGCCTACGCAATGTGGTCCGGAGATATTAACTCGGGCTTTACGGTCATGGCAAACCAGCGGGAACGAATGCTCTCTGCGATCAATCTCGGACAATTCAAGTGGGGAATGGATACCGGAGGATTTGGCGGAAATCCAGACAGTGAGAACTACGCCAGATGGATGCAGTTCAGTGCGTTTGTACCGGTATTCAGAGTGCACGCCACTAACAATCAACAGCGCCAGCCATGGGTGTACGGAACCAAGGCAGAAGCTGTCTCCAAAGCGGTTGCGCAACTTAGATATACGTTGATACCATATATCTATTCTTACGAACGCATGGCCTACGAGACAGGGATTGGCCTTGTCAGACCATTAGTGTTTCATTATCCAAACGACAGTGCCGTTGCCAACAGGGTCGATGAATGGATGTTCGGAGACTATCTGCTTGTGGCCCCTGTGGTAGGCCAGGGGCAGACATCAAAAAGTATCTATTTGCCCGCCGGAACATGGATAGACTATTTCAATGGTGGTTCATATGACGGCGGCCAGACCATAAACTACCCTGTCAATGCAGTTACATGGGAGGATGTGCCGCTATTTATAAAAAAGGGTGCGATAATTCCAACCCAGCAGTTTATGAACTATGTGGGTGAAACAGCGGTAACAACAATCTCGCTCGCGGTGTTTCCGGATACAGTCGTGACAGATTTCATATATTATGATGACGACGGCGTAACATACGATTATGAAACCGGCGTATATTTTAAACAAGAGATAACCGCACAGGATGACGGCAACTCTTCAATTGTTACCATTGGTGCAAAAGAAGGGACTTATACCGCTGCGCTGCAATACTACCTCTGTAAAATATATGGCAGGGGCAGTGCTGATACTAATGAGGTAACATGCAATGGTTCTGTGCTTAGCCGGTATAACAATCTTGAAGACCTTCAGAATGCTGCGGGCGAGGGATATGCAACCTCGACGGAAGTGTATGGGCTGGTCACATATGTAAAGGTCTCCGCAGGGCAACTGAAAAGTATCGAGGTATCCGGCGGCTTGGATACCGAGGCGCCAAGCGTACCGCAGAACTTAACTGTAACGAATGTAACAGGGTCCTCGGTTTCGTTATCATGGGATAGCTCGACAGACAACGTCGGCGTCGCAGGATATAAGCTCTACCGCAACGGCATAGAGATAGGCGCCAGCGCCGGCACAACATATACGAATACAGGCTTAATATCATCCACTACGTATACTTACACAGTCAGCGCCTATGACGCCCAAGGCAATGACTCCGCCCAGAGCAATGCGGTGCAGGCTACCACTGCTGAAGCTGACCCCGGTTTATTGGGCGAATACTTCGACAATATGGACTTAACGGACCGCAAGATTGTCCGGACTGATGCGACCGTTGACTTTGATTGGGGCGCCGGCTCACCCGACTCGCTTATCGGCGTCGATACCTTTTCTGTGCGCTGGACCGGAAAGGTTCAGCCATTGTACTCTGAGACCTACACTTTCTACACCAATACCGACGATGGTGTACGGCTTTGGGTCAATGGCCAATCTCTCATCAATCAGTGGGTTGACCAGGCTGCAACGGAACATAGCGGAACGATACCGCTTGCCGCTGGGCAGTGGTATGACATCAAAATGGAGTACTACGAGAATGGCTGGGACGCTTTAGCGCAATTGAGTTGGTCCAGCCCCAGTCAGGCCAAGCAGATCATTGCCCAAAGTCAATTGTTAGCTGCCGCTGTTCCACCGGAGCCCGACATCAACGGCGACGGTTATGTGGACGAACTCGACTTAGCTGTTATGGCTGCCAATTGGCTCAAGGCCGTTCCTGCCGGCAGCTCAGGCGATATCAATTACGATGGATTTGTGGACCTGTACGACTTCGCTCTGCTTGCAGAGGATTGGTGTAAATGAGAGGTAATTTTGCCTTCTGCCTTATGCTCTCTTATGCCCTTGAGCTCTTGTGTCAATTGTCCCCCGCCTTTGGTGTTTTTATGGCAGGGTTCACTGCTGTTCTTCTACATCTATAATATTAGCCTCAAGCTCGGTAAGCACTGTCTTTATAATGGGGCTGTTTGCCGCCTCATCAATTGTTTTCTGGCTTGCCTTTGCGCCGCGGGGTTTGGGCTTTGGCTGATTTTGCGAAGCCTCCCCAATAGTCTCAAAACTCACTTTCAGTTTCAATCCCGTCCCCTGCTCTAAAACCTGCACAATCTTTTCCGCCCTGCCGTTGCTCTGGCACAGCTTCATCCAAAATTCATCGCTCGCAGAAAAACCGATAGCCAGCAGATTCCCGCTCAGCCTCAGTGGAATCGCTTTCTTGAGAAGCTCTGCAATCCTCGCGTTAGCGCTCGACTTTGCAAATTCGATTATCTTGTCCCAGTTTTGTTTTATCTGTTCAATATCCGCAGTCGAATCGAGAACAGGCTTTTCAGGAGCGGAAATTTCCTCATGCTGTTTATTTAATGGCTTTTCAATTATTGGGGTGTTTTTTTTTAACTTCTCAGCCGGACTGCCGCCGCCAGCCTTGGCACCGAGCAGGTCGGGTATACTCATAAAATGTTCAGACAAAGCAACTCTAAGCAGCGCCGCTTCCAATAGTGCCCTCGGATTGTCGCTGTTCTTTATCGGCCATCGCAATTTTTCAAAAATCGCGATATTGTAAACAAGCCCCGGTATATCGAAATTGTCTGCTATTTCTGTCAGTCTTTTCTTTTCAGCCTCGGTAAGGATTACAAGCGATGATTGTGCCGCCGCCAGAATCATCATATCGCGAAGGCTTTGGACTATCGCATCGAGCAGTCCGGTACAGCTAAGACCTGTATTGAGCAGTTCATCGACGGCCTGTAATGTCCCGCCCGCATCTGCCGTTCCGATTTTTTCAAGAAGCTGATATGTCTTTTCACTGCTCGGCAGGCCCAGCAAATCTTCGAGCATTTTCACCGTCAATGGCTGTTGGCCGGCGCTGATAATCTGGTCGAGCAAACTTAGGCCGTCCCGCATTGACCCGTTGGCAAGTCTTGCCAGTGCGATTATGCAGTCGTCTTCAAACTTGATTTTCTCTTCGGTAAGGATTTTCTTAAGCTGGTCGATAATATCGGCTGCGCTGATATTGGAAAAATCGAACCTTTGGCATCGCGACTGGATTGTCGCCAGAACTTTATTCGGCTCGGTCGTCGCGAAGATAAATTTAACGTGTGAAGGCGGCTCTTCGAGCACTTTCAAAAGTGCGTTAAACGCGTTGGTGCTGAGCATATGAACTTCGTCGATGATATATATTTTAAATCTCGCTCTTGCGGGTCGATAAATCGCGTTTTGCCTAAGTTCCCGGATATCGTCAACGCTGTTATTTGATGCACCGTCGATTTCGATAACATCGATATCTTCGCCGCTGTTTATAGCAGTGCAGCTATCACATTTAAGACACGGTTCGACTGTCGGCCCCTCGGCTGAGAGGCAGTTTAGCGATTTGGCAAGGATTCTGGCCATTGTCGTTTTGCCCACCCCTCTTGTACCGCTAAAAAGATACGCATGAGCGACTTTGTCGGTTTTTATCGCGTTTTTCAGCGTCTGTGAAATCGCGTCTTGCCCGACAACTTCGTCGAACCTTTGTGAGCGGTACCTTCTCGCAAGTACAGTATAGGCCATCAGTCCTCCACATAAAACCGGTGAAAAACTATAATAAAGCCTCGATGTCCTTTAGTCAAATTGAATTGTTTTAACCGCTTTACGCTTGTCTTTTACCCACAATTCGATACAATACCGCCGGCCGGGCCCGGACAAGCTGTGCCTGCAGAACTTGGTCAGGCGCGGAAGCGAGCAGCCACATGCCAGACATTGCTGTGTTTGGAAAACCCGGCCGCTTTTTTAAATTGGAGGGAAAAATATGAAGGTTAGAATAGACGACAGTTGTACAGCGTGCGGGCTGTGTGTCGAGACCTGTCCGGAAGTTTTTCGGATGGGCGATGAAATCGCAGAGGTTATAGTCGAGCAGGTTCCGCCGCAATTCGAGGACGCCGCACAGCAGGCCGCGGATGAATGTCCCGTAGAGGCTATAGAAGTCGAGTAATCGGCTCGACTATCAGCGGGATAATTGTTTGCTTCGCTTTGCAGCGGCGGTAAGGGCTTCATTCACGATTTTTCCAAATTTACGCTTCGAAAACACCTTCATCGCAGCTTCCGTAGTTCCGCCGGGGGAGGTTACCTTTCTTCTTAAAATATCCGGTGTTTGACCATTTATAAAAGCTTCAACAGCAAGCAGGCCTGCACCCTTAGCGGTCTGCAGAACAAGTATTTCGGCCAACTCCTTTTTTAGACCCAATTTCTGAGCGGTCTTTATCATCTCCTCCATCAGTAAAAAGAAATACGCAGGTCCCGAGCCGCTGACCGCCGTGACGGTATCGATAAGTTTTTCATCGCTGACCTCAACCGCAAGACCGACAGCAGAAAAAATCCGCACAACAGCCCCGACTTTGGCCTTCGCATTTTTCGTCGCATATATCGCCGCGGCGCCGGCGCCAATAAGAGCAGGAGTATTCGGCATCACACGAACGACAGGAACATCACCAAGAACCTTTTGGATTCTTTTGGTGGTAATACCCGCGGCGATGGAAACAATTAAAAGATTTTTTTTCACAGACCCTTTAATCTCTTTCAAAACGTCCGCCATATTCTGAGGCTTGACGCTCAAAACGAGTATATTTACCGCCTTGGCCAATTTGCAATTGTCAGAGGCGGGAGCAACCTTGTATTTTTTACAGATAGTCTTGACCCGCCCCGCTCGAACATCGCTGATAACTATATCCTTGGATTTGTAGAGTTTGGCGTCGATAACGCCTTTGATAATCGCCTCGGCCATATTACCGGCGCCGATAAAACCTATTTTAGCCATTTAAAACTCCTTGCCTGCCCGCCATAGCCTTCTTGTCCGTTCGTAGTCCCTTAGGGACGAAGACGGATGGCGACGGCGGGTTAATTTATGGTTTCCTTTTACTTGCGGCTAATACCCTGCCGCATTATAGTTATAATATAATTTTAAGCGAAGAGTTAGAAATTTGCAAATTCTTAAGGGAGTTAAAAAATGCAGAAAAAAGCCGATTACGCAGAGGCAATCAAAACCAAATATCCGGAACAGCTCGTAATAGCCGTCGCCAAAGACAAAAACGGCAAGGCCAATCCCATAACAATCGGCTGGAGTATGATTGCCAGCGGCGAGCCTGCTATGCTGGCGATTGCCCTTACGCCCAAAAGATACACAACCGCGGCCATAAGGCACAGCAAATGCTTTACCGTGGCGTACCCCAGCGAAGATATGGCCGAATTGGCCTTGTTTTTCGGCACGCACAGCGGAAGGGACACCGATAAGTTTGCCGAGACCGGCTGCAAAACGAGTCCGGCTGATAAAATCGATTCGGTGATAATCGATGATGCAGTCGCTAATTTTGAATGCACTCTCGAAAGCGAACATACCGCCGGCGACCATATAATCTTTGTCGGCAAAGTCGTCGCCTGCCACGTAAATACAAAACCGAAAGGCAGATTATATTCTGTGGCGACAAACCGCGTCCTTGGCGGAGTGATTAAGAAATAAAAATGCAAAATGGCATATTAAGACGTAGGAATTCAGGACGAAAAAATAGTTGAATTTGGAGAAATTCATGATATAATTCATAAAGCACCGAGGAATAGCAACAAACATAGAATTAATAAGGATGACAAATGAGTTCACAAATACATTTAAAACAGTCAAGATTAGAG
>JAHJUV010000078.1 GCA_018828825.1 Planctomycetota bacterium
CAAGATTAGAGGCTCTTGAACTTGAAAAGTTGTTAAACAACGCAGCCAATTTATCTCCCGAATTGTGGGCGACGATTAAACAATCTATTGAAATTACAGATCTTGTCTCTAATTCTACCCAGACAGATATAGGAAAAAAAATTAAGGTTTACTCTGGTGCAGAAACTACAAGTGCTTATTATTCCGAGGAGTCATAATGACAGATGAACATAAATCTATAAGTTGGCAATCTACAAAAAAGGAATTAAATGTATGCCGTGCCGAAAATGGCAATGTCGATTTTGACAAATATCGAAGAGACAAATTAAAGGCTGTAGAAAAACACACAAAAATCCCTCTTGTGACTTATGCAACAGATTTTCTGAATGCTGATAAAGTAAAAAAATGTCAAGGACAGGTTGATATTGACTTAAGTGATATTCAAGGTTTTCAAGAAATTACTAAAGAACTCCCCGACGGGCCGTTAGATGTTTTGCTTCACTCTCCAGGTGGTTCACCAGAAGCTGCCGAATCGATCGTCAGGGTACTTCGTCAGCGATTTAATCCCATTCGATTTATAATACCCGTTGTAGCAAAAAGTGCTGCAACCATGTTAGCACTTTCTGGTAACGAGATTTTAATGCCTCCCAGTGCAGAATTAGGTCCTATTGACCCCCAATTCAGGCTTCAAGATGGCGCTGGAGGAGTAGTTTTTACGCCTGCCCAAGTATTGATCGATCAATTCGACCAAGCAAGAACAGAAATTGCTAAAGACACAAAACTTGCAGCCGCATGGGCTCCCATACTGCAAAGATATGGGGTTGGTCTCTATCAAATGAGTCTTAATGCTATAGATCTTTCCAAAACTCTTGTTAAACAATGGCTTACATCATACATGCTTAACGGAAATTCTGACGCAAATCTTATAGCTGATGATCTTGTGAGTTTTCTTGCTGACCACAATAAATTTAAGTCTCATGGTAGGCGTGTTGATTTAGCCGAATTACAATCGCGAAATATTATTGCCAAAGATATTCGTCTTATAGACCCCGCATTATGGCAATGTGTTGAAGAAGCTTGGTATGCCATAGAGCATACATTTGAGGGAACTTTGGCCTTCAAAATTTTTGAGAATTCTAGAGGAAGGGGCTTCTTTCGAATCTTAACTGTTCTCATCCAAACAGGTCCTAAAGTAATCAAGTAGTTATTTTTTGATCTTAATAGTTTGTGCAGATTAATTCTAATTTTTAAAATCTTTTCCAAAACTTCGGAAGTTCCGACTGTTCTAGATGCATCCAGATTACATTCGGAATAAAAAACTATATCCTCTGGGATTTCTGCAGTCCCGTGATGAGCTGTTTTCCAACAACTTGTCCCCGATGAGATAACTTTACCTAGCAGGGCAACCTTTCTATCTAATCATCAAAACCCATTATTTTCCGCAAAAAACGCTATTTCCCTTGACTTTTTGTTGGAAATGTGGTATAATGCAGCCATAGTTAGATGAAAAACTAATAAGACTTACTGCCTAACTATGGAAATCCGAAATCCTAATATCTAAATCCTAAACAAATCTTAATTACCAAAATACAAAATAATTAAACGAACCCCGCACCTGTTTATTTAACCGTGGTGAAACAGGAATTGTTGAATTCCCAACAGGTGCGGGGCAGAAGGGAAAAATTATGTCCAAAATCACTATCAACCTGCAAATTCCGTATCCGTCATTTATCGAAAAGACGGTTGTTTATTTTCTATTGCCCCGGTGAAACTGGCGGTTAACCAACCCTTATCAGGGTAGTGAAAAAGGCTGGGGGTTTGGCGGTGAAGGACATTTGTTTGCCGCTTGTCGGATGCCTGAAAGAAATTGACTTTGCGTGCAGGGCGAGGCGCTTATATTCATCTTTGGGATTTCCGTATTTTCTGTCGCCTGCGATTGGATGGCCGAGGTTTGAGAAGTGGACGCGAATCTGATTTTTCCTGCCGGTAAGGAGCGTGATTTCCACCAGACTCAAATCGGCGGATTCTTTGAGAACAGTGTAAGCGGTTTTTGCGAGTTTGCCTTTTTTGGTATCGGTTGTGGAATAGACGACGAAGGCCTTGTTCTCGGCGAGGTATGAAGTGATGATGTCCTGTTTTTTGGCAAGCCGGCCGTGGACGACGGCGATGTATTTTTTTTCGACGCTTTGCCATTGGTCCTGCAGGGCCATTTTAACTTCCCGGCTCTTTGCGAAGATAAGCACACCTGAAGTCCACTGGTCGAGGCGGTGGACGGGAAAGATTATTTTCCGAGACCTGAAATTGCCTTTGCGAATGTAGTCGTTGAGGATGTATTGGACGGTATGGGTTTTGTCGGTTTGGGTTTTGACGGTAAGCAGGCCTGCGGGTTTGTTGACGACGATGATGTCGTCATCTTCGTAGAGAATCTCCAGGCCTTTAGGCAGGCGGCGGAATTTTGCTGAAGCCGGTCTGGTTGGGTTACAGCTTATGTTTTTATTTCCCCAATGCTTTGAGTCTGTCTTTCGTTTCCTTGCGGATGATGTCCATCTGGTCCTGATTTATGCCGAGCTGCTTTGCGAAGGTTAGAACGCTCAGTTTTTCCATTTCGTGCAGTTTTTTGTCGCTCATCGCAAGAAAGAGCATGTCTTCAAGACAGCGGAGTTTTTCGGAGTAGCGGTGCGGAAGCTTTACTATGAAATCCTTCTGCTGCGATAAATCGAGGGCCTTTCTTGTTTCGAGATAGCCTGCGCCGATGCCCTTGGCAATTTCCTGGAGGAGATAGTCTTCCTCGACCTGGAAGTTTCCATCGGCGGCGGCCAAATTATATATGTTGGCCAGGTATTGTATCTGCTCCTGCTGATTCATAACCGTTAGACCTTACAATCCGTTTGGAGGTATTTTACGGGCAAACAGCAATTGTGGCAAATCTGTTTTTGATTTGAAGATTGTGCCGAAATATGGGAAAGTGCAGCGATGAGTAAAAAGGGTCTGAAATACGTTATATTCAAGACGAGATGGGGGTTTTTCGGACTTTTGACTGACGATAAAGGTATTTTACGCACGGTGTTACCGATGAGCAGTTTTGAGGTTGCCAAAAAGTACCTACTGGTTGGTATGTTTTTGGAGACAAAACAAGACTTGAAATTATGTCCGGCCTTGCAAAAGAGTATAACGGCTTACTATAAAGGCAGATATGTTGATTTTGAAAATATAGAATTTGTGTTAGGTCGGCATAATTGTACGGATTTTGTGCGAAAAGTCCTTGTGGCCTGCCAAAAGGTGTCTATCGGAGAGACGATTACATATTCGCAGCTTGCAAAAAGGGCAGGATTTGCGGGAGCAGCAAGAGCGGTGGGAAGCGTTCTTGCGAAGAATCAATTGCCTTTGATTATTCCGTGCCATAGAGTTGTTCGCGCTGACGGAAAAATCGGAAAGTTCAGCGCGGCAGGCGGGAGCAAAACAAAAAAGAAAATGATTGAGCATGAGAAACTGATTTTGAAAAACAAAAGGAATTGAAAATGGGTACACTGAAAAAGATAAATACGGAAAATGCACCAGCGGCGATTGGGCCTTATTCGCAGGCAATCACGGCGGGAGAGATGATTTATGTTTCAGGCCAGTTGGGACTTGACCCAAAGACGGGCAAACTTGTCGAAGGTGAAATAGCTGCCGAGACGAAACAGGCACTTGAAAATATAAAGGCGGTTTTGCTCGCGGCCGGGAGCAGTCTTGCAAAAGTTGTATCAGCCAATGTCTATCTTGCGGATATGAATGAGTTTTCAAAAATTAACGAGATATACGCAGGCTATTTTGCCGAGCCTTATCCGGCACGCGCGACAGTTGCTGTTAAAACTTTGCCAAAAAACGGACGAGTTGAAATAGCTGTAATTGCCGCCAGATAATACAGTTCTGAATCATCTTGTGCAACAATGATTTTGCGGCTTGACTTATTCGGATTTAAAATTTACTTTAGACATATAGGCTTCTTTGTTGAATGGACTTAAGTGATGTCTGATAAAGGATTTACCCACGCACCTTTGCAGAAAGCTACAAGCATACAGCAATATGCTGATGCAGGGAGACCCCTTTCAGGCAAACAAGAAACAGACAAAACCACGTCGGCAAAGGTGCGGGGCTTCGCGCATCTTCATTTGCATACGCAGTATTCGCTGCTGGATGGGGCGATTGTACCGGCAAAACTTTTCGCACGCTGCGCCGCTGACGGAATGACTTCCGCAGCCATTACAGACCACGGCAATATGTTCGGCGCAGTCGACTTCTACCTGGCGGCAAAAGCGGCTAATATCAAACCAATCATCGGAATAGAGGCGTATGTTTCGCCGGACAGCAGATTCAACAGGCAGAAATCTTCTATTTCAGAGGCGGCATATCATCTTATTCTGCTGGCTGAAAACGATACCGGCTATCACAACCTGCTCAAACTTGCGAGTATCGGATATACGGAAGGTTTTTATTACCGGCCCCGAATCGACAAGGAAATTCTGGCCGAGCTGAACGAAGGGCTTATATGCTCGACGGCCTGTATGAAAGGCGAGGTCAATGCGATGCTCGCAAAACAGGATTTCACCTCGGCGAAAAAAACGGTTGAGGATTATCTGAAGATTTTCGGCGATAAGAGATTTTTCCTTGAGATTCAGCAGCACGAGCCTACCGATGCTCCGCACCTTCGGGGCGCGATTATAGATTTAGCGAAAAAGATGTCGCTGCCGCTTTTGGCGACAAACGATTGTCATTTTATCAATGCAGACGATTATGAAGCGCACGATGCTCTGACCTGTATAAGTACCGGCAAACGGGTTACCGACCCGGACAGGATGCATTATCCGCAGGATGTTTATGTAAAATCCCCGCACCAGATGCGGCAGATGTTCGCGGATGTGCCCGAGGCCTGCGATAACACCTTGCTGGTTGCCGAGAGATGCAATGTCGAAATCGATACCAAGCACAGGCACGCGCCGAGTTTCAAGCCGGCGGACGGCACAACTGCTGATAAATTTCTTACGAAGCTTTGCTGCGAAGGCGCCAAAAAACGCTACGGCAAAATCACGGACGAGATAAAACAAAGACTCGACCGCGAGCTTGAGGTTATCGAGAGCAAAGGGTTTTCGAGTTATTTTCTGATTGTGTGGGATTTCTGCCGATACGCGGCCGAGAATAATATTCCCACCGGGGCAAGGGGCAGCGGTGTTGGTACGGTTGTCGGATACTGTCTGGGGCTTTGTAATGTCGACCCGATTCGGTACGACCTGCTGTTCGAGAGATTTATGGACCCGGAACGAAACGAAATGCCCGATATCGATATCGATATCTGCCAGGACGGCAGGGCGAAAGTTCTGGATTATGTCCGCAATAAATACGGCCATATCGCACAGATAATTACTTTCGGCACGATGAAAGCTCGTGCGGTGATTCGCGATGTTTGCAGGGTACTCGATGTCCCGCTGGCCGAGGCGGATAAACTTGCAAAAATGGTGCCGGCAAGCCTGGGAATAACGCTCGATGATGCGATTAAGCAGGAGCCTGATTTAAAAAAGGCATACGAAACTAATCCGGCCACGCGAAAAGTAATTGAAATCGGCAGAAGACTCGAAGGTCTTACGCGACACGCATCGGTTCACGCCTGCGGGGTGGTGATTGCAGATGAGCCGTTGACTAATTTTGTGCCGCTGTACCGCGACTCGAAATCGGAAGACGTAATAACGCAGTTTGAAGGGCCGCTGATTGACAAAATCGGTCTTTTGAAGATGGATTTTCTCGGGTTGCGGACATTAAGCGTCATTCAGCGGACAGTCGAGCTTGTGGAAGCGGCGCACGGCGTAAAAGTAGATATTGAAAAAATCGATTTTGCCGATGCGAAGGTTTTCGAGATATTTTCTTCCGGAAAAACGAAAGGTATTTTCCAGTTCGAATCGGGCGGGATGCAGGATTTGCTTATGCGTCTGGCGCCTGACCGGATAGAGGACCTTATCGCGGCCAACGCCTTGTACCGGCCGGGGCCGATGGCGCTTATTGGCGATTTTGTCGATAGGAAACACGGGGCAAAATGGACGGTGCCGCATCCGATAATGAAAGAAGTTCTTGAAGAGACGTTCGGAATTATGGTCTATCAGGAACAGGTAATGCGAATATGCAACCGGCTGGGCGATATTCCGCTGCGGCAGGCTTATACACTTATCAAAGCAATAAGCAAGAAACAGGGTTCGGTAATTTCGAGGCAGAAGCATAAATTTGTCGAGGGATGCGGCAATAAAGGCCTGGCAGAGCAAAAAGCCGATGAGATTTTCGAGCTGATTAAAAAGTTCGCAGGTTACGGCTTTAACAAGAGTCACGCGACGCGATACTCGGCGATTGCGTATCAGACGGCATATTTGAAGGCGTATTGGCCGATAGAGTTTATGGCTTCGCTGCTGACTTATGAAAAGGGCGATGCCGACAAGATAGCCGATTATATCGGCGAGTGCAGGCGGATGGGAATCGAAGTCGCCCCGCCCGACATAAACGAGAGCTTTACTCATTTTACGGTCATCTACGAGCAGCGGCACGAACAAAAAGGCGAAAGTGGATTAGTACGTTTCGGTCTTGCTGCGGTAAAGGGCGTCGGCGAAAAAGCGGTTGAACAGATTATTTTGGCAAGGCAGAAAGTCGGCCAATTTCACAGCCTGTTTCATTTTTGCGAGAACGTGGATTTACGTCTTGTTAATAAACAGGTAATCGAATCTTTAATAAAGGCCGGAGCGTTTGATGACCTCGGCGGCAGCAGGGCACAAATGATAGCGGGACTTGAGACGGCAATGAAAGCCGGAGCGAATCTGCAGACCGACCGGGCCAGCGGACAGCTTGGGTTGTTCGGGTCCGGCGAAGAGAAAAAAGATTATGAAAAGGACCATCAGAAATTGCCTGACGTGCCGGCCTGGCCGGAGGCGATGATGCTGACTTACGAAAAAGAAGTGCTCGGTCTTTATGTTACGAAAAATCCGCTAAGCAAATACGCCGACACTATCAGCGTTTATGGTACGGCGAATACTTCAGAGCTTAGCGAAGACAGGGCGGGACAGACTATCGTTATCGGCGGGATGGTTCAGAAAATCCGCAACATTGTTACGCGCAACGGCAGAAACGCCGGGGCGAAAATGGCAGTGTTTACGCTTGAGGATTTGCAGGGCAGCTGCGAAGTTGTGATGTGGTCGGACTGCTACGCCGTATTCGGCAATAGTCTTGCAGTTGACCAGGTTCTATTCGTCAAAGGCAGACTGGATTTTACTCGTGAGATGCCGCAGATAATTTGTGATGAGCTTATCGATATCGAACGGGCAGCGGAGAAACTGGCCGCGACGGTTAATATCCTGCTTGAAGAGGCCCAGGCGACAAAGGAAAAAATTGCACGATTAAAAAGTATCTGTTCTATGCATCGCGGCAAGAGTCCGGTTTATGTAACGGTTAAAACAAACGCGGGGGTAAAGGTTAAAACTATGGCGGGAAGAAATCTGGCGGTTAATCCTACGACAGATTTCTGCCGGCAGATGGAACAATTGCTCGGGACAAATAACTTTCAGCTTTCGAGGTGAGACTTACTTACTGCCCTTCGGTGTCAGGCCGTCCTTGAGGAGTTTGTATTCGACGCTGTCCACTAACGCCTGCCAGCTTGCATCGATAATATTTTCCGAGACGCCTACAGTACCCCAGACAGCGTCTTTGTCGCGGGTTTCGATGATAACTCTTGTGATGGCGGCTGTGGCCGCGGCTGGGTTGACGATTCTGACCTTGTAATCGATAAGGTGCATTTGACTGATGTTCGGATAAAATCGTTCGAGCGATTTACTCAGCGCGCTGTAAAGGGCATCGACAGGGCCGTCGCCTTCGCTTACGACATGTTCGGTTGTGCCGTCAACGGTGAGTTTGACGGTGGCGTGGCTGACCATTCTGCCGTCGGTATTTTTTTCAACGGTTATATGAAACTTTTCGAGCTTAAAGAACGGCTTGTAAGTGCCCATTATTTTTTTGACCAGCAGTTCGAAGCTGGCCTCGGCGGTCTCGAATTGATAGCCTTTGTTTTCGAGGTTTTGTACTTCGTCGAGGATTTTTTTGGCAAGCACTTTATCCTGGGCGATATTTGCCTTTTCAAGTTTAGCGAGGACGTTTGCCTTTCCGGAAAGTTCTGAGATTAAGAATCGCCGTTCATTTCCCACAAGAGCAGGGTCAATATGCTCATAAGTTGTTTTATTCTTGCGCAGCGCATCGACGTGCAGGCCGGCCTTGTGGGCAAATGCGCTTTCGCCGACATAAGGCATATTCGAAGCAGGCGACAGATTAGCGATCTCAGAGACAAACCGCGAAGTTTCGGCCAGCATTTTTATTTTGTCGGGACTTAATACTTCATATCCCATTTTCAGGGCGAGGTTCGGAATGATAGTGCAAAGGTTTGCATTGCCTGTTCTTTCGCCAAGGCCGTTGATTGTGCCCTGTACGTGTCTTGCGCCGGCGTGAACGGCGGCCAGAGAGTTAGCAACCGCGCAATCGGTGTCATTGTGGCAGTGAATGCCGAGCGATATTTTGCCGAATTTCTGCTTTACGGCCTTTGTTATTTCGTAAACTTCGTTCGGAAGACATCCGCCGTTGGTTTCGCACAATGCTATCACATCCGCTTTCGCTTCGACAACGGCGGCCAGGACTTTCATTGCATAAGCCGGATTTTTTTTGTGGCCGTCGAAGAAATGCTCAGCGTCAAAAATTACTTCCAGACCTTTTGATTTCATATACTGTACGGATTCGGCGCAAATTTTGACGTTATCCTCAAGGCTGCACCGGAGCACTTCGGTTACATGCAGGTCCCAGCATTTGCCGACAAGGGTCGCTACCGGCGTTTTGCAGGCAAGGATAGCGTTCAATGACACATCGGTCTGGCAGGTGGCGTCGGCCCTTCGGGTATTGCCAAAGCCTGCGATTTTAGCGCTCTTTAAGCCCAGTTTTTCCGCACCAAGAAAGAACTGCATTTCCTTTTGGTTGCTCGATGCATAACCTCCCTCGATATAATCAAAGCCCAGCTTGTCGAGATGTTTCGCTATCGCCAGCTTGTCGTCGAGCGAAAAACTGATGCCCTCGGCCTGCATTCCATCGCGAAGAGTTGTATCGTAGATTCTGATTCTTTCCATATTCCGCCTGTGTAATACAAACGGTTAATTCTATAAAAAAGACAGAAAAAGTAAAGGGAAATAAATGTCGACAAATAGCTGATTTTATTCGAGATGAATGACGCTTCTTTTGCCGTCGGCGTCAAGACTTGTTTTTTTGATAATGTCGTAGAGCTGCTTTGGGCCGCTTATTTTTTCGAATCTGAATTCAGGGTCGGTCTTGTCGGTGGTGATAAGCACAACAGAACCTATGCCCACGAGGCGGTCGGAAAAACTTCGATGCATACTCATATCGACAATCCGGAACATATCGATATTGTCAACGTTTCTTGAAAATATTCCTCTCGTCCATTCGATTCTGTCGGTGGTTATGCGGTAGCGGATGCTTTTGAGTTTTATGATTTTGAACAGAAATACAATCGCCGCTGCCGCCGACAGCGACAAGGCCACAACAACCCTGTATTTTTCTATGGCGCCAATTGTGTTTGCCGGAAGATTAAGGTTCGTAAGAATTTGTTTGACCGGCCAGAACGCCAATAGATAACAGAACGCGAAAACAAAAGCCATTTTTAAGAAACTTGGAGTAACTATCCATAACGAAGGCGATGCTTCGAAGAGAGAGGCTGATTGGTTTTCCTTGTCCGATTCTTCAGAGGATTCATCTGCTGTTTTCGGATGCTTGTTGAGAAACTCGCCGCAGTATCGGCACTTTATAGCAGCGGTGAGAATAATCTCGGCACAATAGGGACATTGTTTGGTGCCCTGCGGCAAATTCTGCGGCGGCGATTTATCTTCAATCATACTCGACTTAAGAATTTAAAATCTCCTTTTGTTCCTGCTGGGCAGGAGTATAGTCGTAATCGACTTCTTTAACACTGTGCGAAGTTTTTTCCGGCGTCAGGTCTTCGTCATCGTCCGGCGATTCATTCTGCATATCCGTAAAGCCGGCCCGTTTGTCAGCGTCCATCTGCTGTTTGAGCCGTTCGTATTCCTGAATAGTTATCAAAACTTCGCGGGCCTGGCTGCCTTTATACTCGCCGAGGATTCCTGAAGCAGCCATAGCCTCGATAATTCTGCTTGCACGGGCATAGCCGATGCTCAGTTTTCTCTGCAGCAGCGAGACGCTGCCCCGCTGGGATTCGAGAATAAGTCTGACGGCATCGTCGAACATTTCGTCCTTGCAGGCCTCGCCGGCGTCGATTCGATTAAGCTGCATAAGCTCCGGATGGAACTGCGGCTCGGCCTGTTCGGTGAGGTGCTGAACGACTTTGCGGACTTCCGTTTCATCGACGAATGCTCCCTGTGCGCGAATAAGGTCGCTTGTGCCGGGTTTGAGGAACAGCATATCGCCCTGACCCAGAAGCGTTTCAGCGCCGTTCTGGTCGAGCACAATTCTGCTGTCGAGCCGAGTAGCGACGCGGAAGCTTATCCTGCTTGGCAGGTTTGCTTTGATAAGGCCGGTAACAACAGTTGCCTGTGGCCGCTGAGTAGCCAGAACAATATGAATACCAACCGCCCTGCTCTTTTGTGCGATGCGGACGATATAATTTTCTATTTCTTTTGATGAGGTCATCATAAGGTCGGCCAGCTCATCGACGATTATCATATAGTACGGAAGACGTTTTGGAATCTTCGCCTCTTCTTCGGGACTTTGCGGGTCGAACCTGCGTATGATTTCCTCGCTGCCGAGCGAATTGTATCCCGCGATATTTTTCACGCCGGCCTCGGCGAACAGAGCGTATCGCTCGTCCATTTTCATCGTCGCCCATTCGAATATCTGTTCAGCCTTGCTGATTTCAGTAACTATCGGGGCCATCAGGTGTGGGATTTTGGAAAACGCCGTCATCTCGACCATTTTCGGGTCGACCAGCACAAGCTTCACCTCGTCCGGGCGTTTGGTCAGCATAATGCTCATAATAATGCTGTTTATACAGACGCTTTTTCCCGACCCTGTCGTGCCTGCGATAAGTAGATGCGGCATAGTCGTCAGGTCGCTCACAATCGCCTGGCCGGACGAGTCTTTGCCGAGGAACAGCGGCAGTTCCATTTGTTTATAGTTATCGCCCGCCCGGACAACCAGGTCTTTAAGGCGGACGGTTTCTTTCTGGCTGTTCGGCACTTCGATTCCGATTGTGTGCTTGCCCGGCAGCGGCGCGACGACGCGAACCGCCGGCGCCCCAAGCGCACGCGCTATATCGTTGGAAAGGTTCGATATCTGGCTCACCTTAACGCCCGGCGCAAGTGCCAGCTCGAACATCGTTATCGTAGGTCCGGGGTCGGAATCGGCGACACGAGCCTCGATACCAAATTCGTTTAGTACCTGTTCGAGGGCGGTGGATTTTGCCCTGATAATTTTTTCCTGCACAGAGCCGAAACTATATTCCGGCTCCATAAGCATATCCAGCGGCGGAAGCGTAAAGTTTTCATAGCTTTCTGATTCGTACGCCGGTTCGTCGGAAGTTTTAGCGCCCCTGCCCTCGCTTTTCGAAAGCGAAAGTTTTTTCTCCAGGTGGACTTCTATCACTTCGTCGGCCTGCACTATCTGGTGCGGAGCTTGGTTGGCGATATGCTGTGCCTCTTCGGCAAGAAGCTGGGCTACGGAAGGCTGGGCCTTTTTGACGCTTAACTTCTTCCATATTTCTGACAGCCTTTTTGAATTGTCCCTTGCGGCCGACCATGCAGGAGCGAAAACACCGCTGATTTTAGCAAACGCTGCGCCGATAAGGTGGAGAACTGCCATAACAAGAGCATCGGCAAGTAAAATCGCCCCTACGATGAAACTGCTCAAAATAATGATTACCGTCCCGAGCATCGAGAAATTATTTTTCAAAAATAATACTGTCGAGGCGCCGAGAACTCCTCCGGCCCCGACCGGCAGTCCCGATGGACTGTGGGGTCTGAAAATATAGAAGATTGCCGAGACCGCCGCCGCTACGAGCACCATTCCGATGCTGCGTATAATCGGCTGGCCGATTTCTTTGTTGGCGAATTTTATAACGATTGCGGTAATTGACGCTGCCAGGACGACGAACACTCCCGCACCAGCGTAGTACATAAGATAATATGCGAAAAAAGCTCCGACTGATCCGCACCAGTTTGCCGCCGGATGATTGTTCGGCCAAACGTATCTGCTCGGGAAATCGCCCGCGTCGAAACTTAAACAACTGAAGAATAACATTGCCATAATCGCCAACGCGATTATCTGCACCGCCTTATAGCTCAGATTCACCGGCTTATTCAATTTTTTACCTCCACACCAATAGATTAATTTCTAAATGTTTTCATTTTTTTCCTTTTAATGCTTTCCCCAGTACCAACACATTGGTGTGGGGGTGAACCTCACAAATTCTTGATAGTCCTATAAAAAAACAATTTTCTGCGTCATGCGCGCAAAAACTACCTTATACCGTATCCGGTTTTATCGGCAAAATATGCTGTTTTTCTCCACCTTAAGTACTGTGTCGCGATTTGAACACAAAGGCAGCGCCGATTGCTGCCAATAGGAATGTTGCCGGTTCCGGAATCGAAAGTACCCCTGCCGGTTCGAGGTTGGTATCGATGAGCATATCCAGCCTTATACCCTTTACTGTTCCGGTATCGTAAAATATAGCATCGCAAATTTGTATCTGCCACAAACCGTAGCTTTGCTGTCCATAAAACGAACTAAGTTTATCTTCGCCGTTTGGCTTAAAAAGGCCCATATAAGGCTCCCAGGACTGGTCAATGTCAAACATACTTTCCTCGTCAAGTATTATCCAGCCGGGTATTTGGCGGTTCGGGTCAAAATGATTCTTCTCAATGTCATCGTAGTAGTTAATAAGTATTGTATCGCCCCCAAGGTCGGGGTTGCCGATAGAGATTTGAAGGTCGCAAAAAGAGGTGTGTTCTATGTTGAGAGCAATGTCGATATCAAGAATTGTGCCGTGAATAGGTACGAAGATATCTATATTTACCCAGCTTTTGATATAATCCGGTCCGAAAGACTCGTTGACACTTTTGCCGAATGAAAAATACTCGGCCCCCAGAGCTGCCGTCTGCCATATAAGAATGGTTATACACCATTCCCCCCATACGCACAATTTCCTGCTGTGATTGTCCATTTTAAGGCTCATTATAGGATGCTGATTTTAAGGTTCAACGGAAATTTTCCTGCCCCCTCGGCGGTTTGCGGCCATAAAAAACGGCAGGGCTTTGTAGGCCCTGCCTTTTATCTTATGGCTCTTTCGTTTTTGCGTTTTAGCGTTTTGCCCGCAGTATCCTGCTTTACCATCAGCCTTGCCGCTTGTTTTCGAGATGGATCAGCCGGTTCAGCTAAACATAACCTTTTCAGGTCGTCGAGCCATCATTTCTTTTGTTGTCTGAGAGGAAACATCGTCATATCAGTACTGAAAAGTTGAATTTTTTTAGGCATAATTTTAAAATTATGTAATAAGTTTTGCAGTAGCGGATGGAACCAAAATAAGTTAAATAATATCGGTCTAATGTAAAAAGGGATAAAAAATATGGAAAATTTCGTCTTTTGCAATCCGGTCAAAATCGTTTTCGGCAAAGGCACAATCGCCAAGCTCAACGAGCTTATCGAGCCGAAAGCGAAGATACTCTTAACTTACGGCGGTGGGTCAATAAAGAAAAACGGGGTTTACAAACAGGTCAAAGCCGCTCTGAAAAAACGCAAAACCAGCTGAATACGACCGAAAATCAGTAGAATTCAGTTATGATTATTTCCATTCGGCGGAGATTTTGTAGGAGATTTCCCTGACGATTTTATCGGATTTTGCGTCCTGCATAAAGACCCTGATTTCATCAATTTTCATCGGCTGGTCGAAATAAAACCAGCAGTCGGCTATGCCCGGATTATCTTTCTGTTTATTTACAGGTATCAAATGATGGGCACTGTAGCCGGGGGCTCTATTGCCGTTTACAAATGGCCGGGCCCAAATCGAAGCTGCATCCATAGACTCCATATCGTAGGCAAACTCGTGATTAGGGTTTGCTTCGATGGAATCTGCAAAGGCATACCAAGCGGAATAAAATACAGCAAAACTCTTTGACAGTTTTACTGTTGTTATTTAAAAACCACAGGAATAGTACTTATCAATTCATTATCGGCCAGAATTTCAATCTTGCCAAATCCTGTACAACAAGACTTATTGGACACTTTGAGACGAATTTCGTTATTGTCTATTATCCAACTTGTTTTCAAACATTCCTGAGACGGTCTGATTTCCAGTGTTTTGCCGGGCAGCCCCTTTACGCCTTTGTTTGGCCTGATAACTATATCTCTGATTTGATTTGGTTCATTATCAAAACTAATCATATATGGAGTGATGGTAAGCAAAGATTCCGGCACTATCTGTATTGGCACTGTAATTTTTTCAAACAGCGGTATATTTGAATATATAATCAGATTGCCATCAAGTTTTTTGGACTCATCTTTTTTCAGGAACAGATTTATATCCCAATTAACAATCCCGGGAAAATCGTTATATTTGCTCTTTTGAAGTGAATACACCAGCCATTCCGGCACATCAATACTAAATTCGATATTAGGGTCGGCAGGCACCTGCAAACTCAGGACATATCTCTTCCTCGAATCCCCTATAATGGTCTTTTCACGAGGTATGACTACAATTCTTCTTTCCGGCGGGATCCCTTCAACCTCGGCCTTAATCGTCAGCACAAGCGGCGCGTATTCATCGCCGCTAATGCATACAGACACTGTCTTTAGTATAGTCAATCCTCCAAACCCGCTTGAGTTGACTTCAACTTTAATATCCGTACTTTCGTTCGGCTCAAGTTTAAATTCATTTTTAGATGTTATCATACATCCGCAGGAAGGTATTACTCTGTCAATAGATATCGCTTTGGTGGATATATTCTTTACAGCAAAAATATGTGAAATTTTCTGCCCCTCATCTATTACTCCAAAGTCTTTAAGCGGATTCTCGCATAACAACGGACTTTCTGCCCAAAGCGCTGAGGCGAACAACGCCGCCAAAATTATGCTTGTAAGTTTCATATTTCCTTTGCTCTGTTGGTTTTCCTTGAATTTACAATGAACAGGCCTACGACAATAAAACCCACGCAAATCGCATAGAAACTCAGTGATTTCAAAGACCTGCCGTTAAAAAATTCAACAAAGCCTGTTATAGGTTGCCCAGATAAGACTAACATACCTTCACTGTCCGCCACAACTGCCGCCAGCTTTTCTGTTTCTATTTCCTGTGCCGGCTTCGGATAATCCAAAAGCAGAATTTTCTGTTCCGGCATGACAAGGACTATAATGTGCCTGAATTTGCTCTTGTCGGGCAATTCTAATGCGTACTGCATAATAATGCTGTTGTCTTTGGTTAAAAACTTTTTGACATCCTCAAATGCGGGCCTTACAACAGGATGGACATATAATCCCTTTGTTTTGGCAAAGTCGGCTAATTGTTTAAGGCTGACATTATTTCCCTCATCCGGCTTGATAGCGGCATATACATCCTCAAGGTTTTCATCTATGTGATGATATTTCAAGCATAAATAGAGACAGTTAATACCGCATTGACTAAACGATGCATTTTCTAATGATGATACCTCCGCATATATTGGAAGTACCAGCAATACAATCAAGGCAAAAAACAAAAACCTCATTCGTGTCTCACTCAAAGCGTTAACCAGCCAATTATTTGGGCAGCGACTGGTCAAGTTGCTGCTGTGTTGGTTTAATTGTGTACATTTTGCCGGTAATTTCATCTGCGACTCTTGTACCCGGCGGAAATTCTATGCCAAAATCCTTGTCTTCCAATCCCTGATTTACAACAACTTTGCCGGTCAAGCGGAAACCTTCAACTCTTTTGTCATCTGGGCTGCTGATAGTGCCGCTGGCAGGAAACCAAAACCCTTTTTCAACCTCTGTCAAAGATTTGATATCCACTGTTCCACCAACACTGTTGGGGCCATTCATATATTCATATCTCACGGGTGTATAATCATTATCTATAGAAAAATACACCCTAAGAAAAGCAAACTTCTTATCTTTCCACTCTGTCAAAAAATCGGCCCGTATTGTTCTGAAACCATTAATTGTTTCAGACTGGTCGCCTATTTTAACAAATTCGCCTCTTTGACGCATAAATTCAGACAGGCAAATCGGTTCCACGCTAAATTGCATCCTCAGAATAGTAAACCCAAGAGGAGTAAGAATCAAAGACGAAAAATCATTTTCAGTTTTGGAAATAGTTCCTGACAGATATTCTCTGCGAGGCGCATTATCCAACGGCAGACCTCCCGAATCAAACCTCTTGGCACGCTCTCCATTATAAGAAACTTTCACAATACTTTCAAAGCTATCCCCTTTCTCATTGGCAAGAACCATCTGCCGAGTAAATAAATAATGCTCCTTGAAAGGAAATTTTGTTGTCATACTAAATTTATCAGCCCCTTCTGTAATGAGATTTCCAGTCCCTGCAATATCTTCTTTTGTATATGGTGGAATATGATACCATTCATATTCCAGGGAAATATCAGTAATAGCAGACTCCATTGCCTCACAGACAGCCGATAAACTGTTCACATCTATTGCTGATACTTTTGAAGGCACATAAAAATACAACAAGCAAACAATATGCAGCATTCGCAAAACGTTAACTTTATGCATAATAATTCTCCTGAAATAAAGTGTTTATTTTTTTATCAGCAACTATTTTTTACACAATTTGGCCCCGAACCCCATGTCAAGCACCGACAAGACCCCAGTGGGTATGCCCCTGTGAAGCATTTATATTTTACCATTGTGCTGCAATAGCCGGCATAGGTATTACAATTCCCAGTTACGCCTAAACAATACTGATTGGATGCGCCGGATGGACAGGAACTCCCGCACGTACCTCCACAAACGCCGGTAGGGTCTGCAACGCCAACCGCATCCAGCGCCATTTGAGCACCGTCAAGCCAACCATCGCCCTTTTTACATAGACCATAAGGATCGATGAAGTTGATCGGATTATTAGCTACATAAGCATACAGGTTTAATCCATCGGCATAGCCGATTGGGTCGGTCTGGAGGAATCTGCCGATAGAGGGCTTGTAGAAGCGGGCACGGTAATAATAATTATCTGTCTCGCTGTCGTATTCACGTCCGGTGAACATAAACCTGTTACCAACAGAGCTTGTTATGCTCGGTGTGCCAAAAACGCTATAACGATACTGCTCGACAACATTTCCACTATTATTTGAAAGAGCGACAACGGAGCCAAGGCCGTCGAAATGATAATAATACCTATTGGCCGTTGCTGCGTCAATCATACAAATCGGCTCATCTATCCCCGGACCGTAAATGAACTTACGTACTAAAACATCATTTTCATACTCAGCTATTACCTCATCGCCATCGTAAGTATAGTGAATCGTCGTTTGTGAAGCGTGAAGCGTTTTACTAATCCGCCGACGTTATCGAAACTGTTAATTCACTTTTAAAAGAACAATCAAATCTTCTATCAATACGTCACGGCTGAAGTTCAGACGAGATGAGCAATTTCTATTTTAGCACCCTTGATTTTTTCAGATTCTAAAAGTCTCCAAAATTTGGGAGAAATGAGCATCACACGTCTGGGGCGAAGCAGACCTCTGCGTGCCCCAACAAACTGCCGGGTACTAATAATATCAGCATTACCGCGACTGGCTGCGCTAATCGATACTTCGGATAAGAGATTAAGGCCAATCAGGTCGCCTAATGCACAGCGACATTCTCCCTTTTTATCTTCATCAAAAGGATTTATTCCAACTTTTGTTGGAGGAACAATCTCTGCTTCAGATGATGTGATGACAAGTTGATACCATACAGGCATCGGTTTTCTACTTCGGCGTTCTTTTTCACCTTTTAAAGCGGCATATTCAGCCTGAGCCTGCTGCCAAAGTTCATTGTTTTCTGCTCGATTCAGCCATACATAAAATTTTCCGGTTGGATGCGGAGCGCCAGCAGCCTGAGCTTTCTGCAAAATTTCGCGCCCTGCATGTAATTGATAAAGGTTAATAGGGTCATCTTCATAGAATGCTTTATGCCGCACAGGTCGCAACTCAAATCCAGTTAAATTAGCATCCGTCATTCGTTCGGCTAACCACTGCGATACAATCACTTCATCGGCAATTGTGCAGGCAATATGTTTGTTCTTGGGTATTTTTCTCATATCCAGATACAAGTCTGATACTTGTACAGCTCCTGTACCACATTTTGGGCATGCTGTTGATTCATCGTATTTTGTTCCACATTCCTCCCCAGCAGGCTCGAATACAGCTAAAATGCTAAGCTGAAAGCATGCTGCTGAAGCCATTTCATCTCTCGTGTAATGACGACGCACATCCCAGCCATAAAAAAA